>JAFGQM010000142.1 GCA_016935655.1 Candidatus Altarchaeota archaeon
AGGCAGTTCTCCGTCTCGCTCGCGCGCGGGCAGGTGGGTTCCGGGGGCGGGTTCAATGCATTCTTGACAGGCTCCTGGAGGAAGTGGATAGAGACGCTTACTATGGCCAAGGCTGCGAACAGTATGAGTACAAACTCTCCCTTGCCCTGGGCTCTATTGAACCTCTGATAGTCCATCTAGGTTTTGGGTTTATGAGTTCTCTTGAGTAGCATGGTCCAATAGTCTATCTCACCGGAAACAGCACCCATCTTCCTGGCCAGCGTGCTGCCTTCCTCCCCTTCTATCATGTTCGCACTGAGTCTGCAGAATTCTCCTCTGAGTTTGTCACGCTGTTCCCGGAGTTTGGTGAGCTCCTCCATAATCTTTAGTTCCCTAGGGCCTGATGTCTTTGGCCTCCTGACTATCTTGGCTGCAGGTTTCCTATCGGTCGGGCGTTTTGCCATCATACTCCTTAGATTACCTTAAACATATGATTATATTAAATCCTTGAGGTATACCCTATACTTTCCTAGCTTGCCCCCATAGTTGCCGGCGGATATCTTCTTTACACCATCCATCCCTTGCACAGCCATCATGCACGCGCGCATGGCATTCCTTACCGACTCCGCATCCACCCCATCGATCACAATCTCGGGTATAGATTTTATACCTTCAGGCACTTTTGAATCTTGTATCTTGAGCTTGCAGGTAGGGCAGAACGGGTGGTTGGTCGTGGGCCCTATCTCAGGGTACTTCGTCTCGACCTTGGAACCCGCGGAGCATATGTCGAACGAGGTTATGGCCCCGTCGACCCTCTCCACAGCCTCTACGGCCCTGTCACCAGCCTCAAGTGCAGAGTCCTGGTCCTCGCAGAAGAACCAGACATTACCACCCATGACCCCCTTCCCATAGCCCAATTTTTTTTCAATCAAAAACTCGCCCATCATGAGGGGGATGTTTATCATCTCTCGTCCATACCTTCTTTCAAGCGTTTCATAACCGTCGCCGCAGTGGCCCACCTTGTCCATCATGTCGATTTTCTCGGATGAATTTGAAGCATCGAAAACAGACGTCGTGGGGACTACCAATATGCCCTGCCTTATCCTCTTGCCCAGTTCGTACTCAAGCTTCCCGGGGGCGTTCTTGCCGTAATTAACCCAAAGCTGTATGATCGCGCCGATTCGGTCATCAGGCGTATCATCGGGGCCCACCCACTTCTCGATGCCGCCCTCAGACTCCCCAAAGACCGTGCACGGCAGGGCTGTGGCAGCAATGGCGGCCCTCTTCAGCCGTTTCTCATCCTTAGCGGTCACAAGCAAGCGCGCATAAAGGCCGTCAAAGGCCTCACAGTATGTGTCCTCGACGGGGATATTCCCGATGGCCAGCATCTCACATCACCTAGAATTTAACAGTTATACGGTTAAAATCACCTTCTGAAAAGAAAGGCCAAAAGTGCCAGTATCGGCCAGAATTCCAGCCTGCCCAAGAACATGACCACCATGAGGACCAGCTTTACGGGTGCCTCGAAGTATGCGGGGGGGACGGTAGTCAAGCCGGCATTCGCTTGAGCCAAAGTGGTAACAAAAAGGGAATCTACCGTGCCATAACCAAACGCTATGAGGAAACCAGAGGCTATGACTATGGAGGAGCCGTAGATGAACACGTAAAGGGCCACATCGGCCACCTCCTCTATGCCCACGGTCTTGCCCTCGAAGCTTCTCTTTATGACCGTCTCCTTGGGGGATATCTCCTTCCTTATCCTCCAATAGGCAGCCTTGAGGAGCAAGAGGAAACGCTCCACCTTTACCCCGCCAGAGGCGCTGCCCTGGGAGCCGCCGACAAAGCCTAGAACCAACAGTGTAGCCACTATGAAGTCCCCTGTATCCCTGAAGAAGTTCGTGTTCATCTGGAAACCGGCGCCAGTCATGGAGGAAACGGAGTCGAATGCATAGCTTCCTATCTCCTGCGGCCTATTGTTGGCAGCCAGATATAGGGATATGAGCAGAATCACAAACACCAAGATGATGAAAAGGTATCTGGTCTCAAAATCCCGGACATAAAAAAGGATGTTCTTGGATTTGAAGACCCTGTAGTGGACAACGAAGCCTATAGAGCCCATAAGCATCAAGAAGACGAGGACCGAGTCCACCAGCCAGTAGGTATGGGGCAGCAGAGCCTGATAGTGCTGCAATCCCTCAGAGTAGGGCTCGCTGCCTGTCGTGGAGATGGCGCTCATGGAGTAGTTTACCGCATCGAACATGTTCACGCTCAGGAGTAGGAGGGAGATCACGCCGATGAGGGTTATAGCCATGTAAATCTTGAACATCTCCCTGGCGCTGTTGACCAGGTTGGGCATCAGGCGCTTATGCCCCTCGCCTAGGACTATCCGGGCCATCGACTCAGATTGCATGATCCCATAGAAGGCCACGGATATTATGCCAATCCCGCCCAGCCAGGCCTCAAGAGTCCTCCAGAACAACAAGCTCTTTGGTATGGCTTCAGGATGGGGGATTATGGACAATCCTGTGGTCGTGATGGCTGCCGTTGACTCAAAACCCGCGTCCAGGGGGCCCATACCAAGCAGGACCATGAAGGGTATCGTCCCGACGGCGGCCGAGAGGAACCATGTGAGCGCTATAGTCAGAATGGCGTGCCTGGCGAATGGCTCGGCATGCTTCCGGAACACCCTCCTCATTATGTAACCAAGAGAGGATACAACCATGAAGAAGAACAGGTAATAGTGCCATATGGGCTCCCCATATACTAAAGAGACCACCATGGGCGCCAGGAAGGCGAAGCCGAACCAGAACACGAGGTTGCCGGCATCGCTAAGTATGATCCTCGAATCAACCCTCTTTGACGGCCTGATGAACATCATCGTATGTTAATTTTTATTGCTTGCACGAGAAACATAATATAATTGTTCGGGCTAAAAAAAGCAAACAGTGAACTAAAAAAAGCAAAAATGGCAAGGTTTGAAGAGGCTGAGATCAGGAACCTAAAAATGAAGATTTGCATGAAATGCAACGCCAGGAACCCAATAAAGGCCACGCGGTGCAGGAAATGCAACAGCAAAGCCTTGCGGATGAAGAACAAGGAAACCAAGGGTAAGTAGATCTCCCCAGGCCTGAGCAACAACCCGAAATGGCTATCACAGACTCGGTTACGGATATTTGGCATGCCTTTGAAGACAGGTGCTGGAGCCTAGCCGACTTTTTGGAAGACAAGGGGATACCGATAGCCACTTTCTGCGAGGACAAGGGCATAAGCCCCGCGATACTTTTTACCGGCCTTGTAGTGCTCATACTCGTCCTGCTGCTGATATTCGCCGGTGGAGCGGCAGCCCCGACAGGAACCCTCATCGTAAGGGCCCAGGACTCGTCCGGGAACCCGATAGGTTCCATATACGTGGAGATAAGTTCCGAAACGGGGATATCCAGGAATGTTATCACGGAGGCCAACGGCGAGGCTGTGTTCAAGGAGGTCCTCTACGGCAAGATAGGTATAACGTCCAAATCAGAGGCCTATTCCGGCAGCACGACAGTCCAGATGGACTCCACCACGAAATCGGTGAATCTGATAGTCAGGGAAGTGACCGCCGCCCTGGAGGTCGTCGTGTCGAGCCAGGAGGGCGGCTATGCCAAGACCGGCTCCGTGGAGGTAAGGACATTCCAGGGCGACAAGATCGTCGAGACAAAGCCGATCGACGGCTCGTCCAAGTACACGTTCGACCTTACGGTGGGGAGTTATATGGTCAAGATACTCTCCAGGTCAGGGGGCGTCCTTGATACGAAAAGGGCGGACCTGACAGCTGACGGTGAGAGCGTAACCTTTACGATATCAGACGACGCAGCGAATACTGCCCAGGTCAGGATAGTCGCCAAGGACGAGGCCAACAACGCCGTTGTGGGCGCAAATATCATATTATGGAACTTCAGGAGCGACTCGCCCATAGGGGAGGCACAAACTACTGACACAAGTGGCGAGGCCGTATTCCGGGACGTCGCTTTTGGCACCTCGGTCTATGTGACCACTTTTGTGCCCAACCAGGCCAGATACCAGCAGATAGACAAATACACGGGCAAGAACCTCTATAAGATAACGGTGGATGAGGCGCTGGAGACCATACCCATAACAATACCCCTAAACGGCGTTGTCAGGGTTACTGTCTGGGACAAGGACAGCTGGGGCTTCATAGAGGGTGCGACCGTGGTGCTAAAAGACAAGTCGGGCGCGACAGTAAGCGAGATGAAGACCACTGACAGAAACGGGGAGGTGAAATTCAGTGGGTTCGAGGAGAACGTGGAAGTATACCCTGTAATCTCCAGCACTGGTTTCATAACGTATGAATCGCCCGAAGAGGCCAAGCCGATAAGGTATAATAGTGAAACGGTCTTCAGTGTGGAGCTGGTAAGGGACGGCTCCTTTGTACGGTCTGAGATACGGATAATGGTTGCAGACATCTATGAAGAACCGTTGGATGGAATCATGGCCATATTGTCAGACAGCTCATCAAATGTGTTCATAGATGCAATCATGGGGGGCAATATAACGTTTCCTGTGGACGCCAACAAGTTCTATGACGTGTCACTACATGGGGAGGGGCTGCTAAGGCAGCTATTGGAGGGGATACCGGCCGGCACGCATTCGGTCCAGATGCAGGCATCAAACGACGCTAACGCGGGGGAGGTGGTAGTTTGCACCCATGTGATAATCAATGGCATGCTATCAGAATCGGCCGCGACTATCGAACTCCTTACGAGCAGCGGTACACTGGTGGATATGGGTGGCACAATAGGGGGCGATGACGGAGCTGACAACTGCATAGTGTTCAAGGACATGCCAGTTGGATGGACTGTCTTTGCCAGGGCTTCCTCAACGGGCTATGAGCCCAAAGAGAGCGAGATAGCTAGTGTAACGGCAAAGAGGGAAGGCTTCACCAAGATAAACATCACCTTCAACCAGGAGGAGCTGCAGCCTAGCGGCCCGGCAGTGGGCAGCATCGAGGTATGCGTCAAGGATAACAGGGACAACCCGGTCTCGAACGCTGAAGTCCTCCTATATGACGTGGATATGGACGTCCCCACATGGATAGGCGACTACAGGCTCACTACGGGCCCCGACGGATGCGTTGTATTCGGGAACATCCCGGCAGTCAAGACGGTCGCAGGACTCGGTGGAGACCCTGTGGAGGCTGTAGAAGTATACGCACTCGTATCAGCCAGCGGGTTCGCAACATACAACGGCAAGACGGAAGGGAATACTGTAGCCGTGCAGGCTGACAGGACCACCCCCCTGAACGTAAGACTCGGCGCCGGGGAGGAGATGTGTATATTCGTGGAAGGCCCGGAGGGTTCGATAGAGGGGGCAGACGTCTCACTTTGCGACGATGCAGCATGCACGAGCGCCATGCAAACATTGAAGACCCTTGGCGACGGCCATGTGGTCTTTAATGCAAACGTAAACCCGGTCTACGTCAGGGCCGTAGTAAACATCGATGAGCTCCAGAAGTCTAAGATCGTCACATTCAGCCTGGGAGAGGTTACCGATGGGCAATGCGGCAAGATAACATTTGAAGCGGTAGAGAAGATGCTCTCGGTCAGGTTGGACGGAATACCCTCGGACTTTATAATAGTGCCACCGATGACTTCATATGAGATAGAGTTCATACTTCTGTTGAACGACGAGCCTGTAACCGGAGGCTCGATGCCTACTGAATCGGAGAATATGGTTCTTGCAGAGGATGGGACCGAAATCCTGATCTCCTTAAACAACCTTGATTCCCAGATAATAAGGACTGTGGATGCCACAGAAGGCAGGTATGCGATGCCCTTCGTGAGCCCTGAGGAGCAGGGCATATACCAAGGCATCCTGGAGGCCGGGATACCTGACTGCGACACCTGCCAGGGCGACCAGCAGATAGTGACGGTAGAGGTATTCGTAGAGGATTTAGACGAGGATAATGTAGTTGATGAGATAGACATGTGCCCAAATACGCCATATGGCGTCCAGGTGGATTCTACGGGCTGCCCTATAGCATCAGACAACGATACCGACGGCGTGCCGGACTACATGGATTATGACCCGCAGACGCAGCCAGGGGTCGTTGTAGATGAACTGGGAGTACCCGAGGGCGTACAGGACGTAGATGGAGATGACGTCCCCGATCCGGTGGATGCCTACCCCTACGACCCGCTAAGAAACCAGATGATGCCGTTCATGGACATGGACGGGGACATGATACCGGACTACATGGACATGGCACCCTGGAATCCGCTAAGCGGCGGGGAACGCTCCATAATGGTGTGCGCAGTGGACGAGCAGAACAGCCCCGTCCACGAGGCGAGCATCATGCTGTACCAGCAGGGCCAGTACGGGACCAACTACGCTGGGAGTTATTATCCCTCGTATAGGAACTACCCCTACGGCAGTTATGCAGGGTACCCAAGCGGGACTGGATACGGAGCTTATCCAACGACTGGATCCGCCTATGGTGCTTATCCAAGCGGCGCGTACCCGAGCGGTACCTACACCGGTGGTTACCCAACGGGCGCATATCCAAGCACGTACACGGGCGGGTCAGCATATCCTTATTACGGGACGGGTTATCCGAGCGGATATGGCACGCAAAACTGGGCGAATGTGCAAAGCACCGGCAACTGCAGGATGGTGCAGGTCTACGAAGACCTTGGCAGATACTCGCAGACCGACTTCCTATCCAGGTACTACATACGCATAACCGCAAGGGGTTATGAGGACTTCGACAGCAGGACTGCCAAGCAGGGGAGCATGCGCTACAACTACCAGACGAACAGCATGATAAGAGTGGACGTAACCCTTAAAAAGACCAATGTGACTGATGCCCAGAAGCCCGGGGAGGGGACCATCCTGGATCCGAAGAAGATGGTGGAGCTGAAGGAGGATGAGGGCAGATGGAAGGAGACGCAAGTAGAGAAAAGCGGGATAGCCTTATATCCCGTAGTCAAAGAACCGGACAGGGAAGTCGGCCTGGATGTGCAGTTCTCGCTCAACACCGCCCCGACTGAAGAGCTCAATTACCTGATAACCTATGAGGCCTCAGGTAGCAAGTGCTACAGCATGGAGGTCACGGGGGACGGAAAAAAGGCTGAGAAGAACGTGCATTTCAGAAGCGGGCAGAGGGAGATCAGGGAATCCGTAACCCTATACTCGAACAAGGGCGACTGCTGGGCAAACAACGACCCGGCATTGGAGGAGCCTTTTTATATCACCATAAGCGGTAAATTGCTGCAGATAGGCAATAGGGAGGTGGCCCAAAAGAACACTTTCAACCCGGTAAAGGTCAAGGTAGAGCCTGTCGTGGGGGCTATACAGGAGGTAAAAACCCTCCAGGACCTGTCAAAGCTCAGGGGCAGGATGACGCTTTCGCAGGGGGTCGTCACAATAGGCAAGGTGCCCTATTGCATCGAGGAGAAGGGTAACACGGGCAAATCAAGGCTGTTCTCCGGAGTTACAACATTGAAGGAAGGCTCGGCTGCAGAGCAGAAGATAATCCTGGAGTTTAAGGAGATGGGCTCGCCCATACCGCAGGACCTGGAGAGCGCCATGAACCAGGTGACGGACTACATACTCAACAAGATACGCAAAACGCCCATAGCCTGCAGGACTTACGTCAAGGTTTCTGATAAATACATGGGCTACGTGCAGGCCGGGCAGGACAACAAGTACAAGGAACTGGGCGTGATGAGCACCGGGAGGACTACATGCCCCGAGGTCACATTCAAGGTCAACGGCTTGGACCGCGAGGTCTGGGAGAAGCTCTTCTGCGAGGCCATAGAGAAGGGCAAGCCTGAGACCATACCATTGGACAAGGGTTATGAGATAAGGACAGGATTAGGATGAACAAGATTGTATCCATCGGGATTATGGCAGGACTTGTCTTGCTGATGGCTCCGATAGCCCTGGCTGAGGAGGCCATAGTCGGGATAGTCTACAGGGGCTGGAGTGACTCAGAGTGCAACAAGGAATTTGGAGAGCGCGCCACTGCCGGAGTCCCGGAAATGGTGACTACTGAGATGAGAAGGTTCAAAGGGCCGCTAACCGCGCGCGACGGCTCGGAGACCTCGTGCTACTGCAAGGAGGGCTATGTAGTGAGCGCGGACAAGAAAAGCTGTGTTACCTGTGAGTCAATGTTTCCGAATAAGCCTTACGTAACATCCATAGACGTCGCAGAAACAGTTCTAGAAGCCAAGCTCCTTCATAACGGCCAGGACGTGGGATGCAGGTGCAGGGCCAAGAACGGCAATCTGGTATTCGACAGGGTCGAGAACAACGACTGCAAGTACAAGGCGATCAGCCCCGAGGACCAGAAGTGCAACGCCAAGTATCCTGGCAGCCAGAAATGCGGCGAGGACAAGGCCAAGAAGGTGGGCGATGTGGACGGAATCGAATGCTGCTGCCAGGCGGGGTTCGACCTCCAGAACGGCGCCTGTGTAGCCTCCGCGGGCTCTGCAGACTCCAAGGCCTGTAAGGACCAGTGGGCCTCGCAGTTCGGGGCGGGCAACAGGGACGCTGTGGACGTCTGCAAGGACCAGCAGTCGCCCGACGACAGCATAAGGATAACAGACGTGATATCACCGTCAGACCCTACAAAGACGATTAAATGCTGCTGCGCTGACGGTTACGCAAGGGACCCACGAGACGGGGTGTGCAAATCGACCAAGGACGAATGCACGGACAAGGTGGCCAACAGTGTCAAGAGCACCCATTTCTTTGCCGGTGGGGAGTCCATAACGGCTACAAATGGATGGGACCAAGCAGTCATAAGCAGGCTCCAGGGCCTCAGCTGCAACTGCCAGAGGGGGTTCACCAAAAGGGATACGAACAACGACGGGAAATGGGACGAGTGCAACAAGGTTTCAAACAAGTGCGATGAGACAATACCCGGGAGCGTGGGGGAGGAGGCGACTGACAAAGGCATAAGGATAGGCGCCGGGCAGGGCTGGGACCAGACGGTGTTGGACAGAATCAGCCACTTGAGCTGCTGGTGCAAGGCGGATTTGACTCCGGTAGATACTGATGGAAAAGCAGGATTTGAAGCCTGTGGCAAGGTACTAAACAATGTAAAGTTCACGTGTAAAAGCCCTGAAGTGATTGCAACGGGGATAAAAGGAGTCGCTTGCTATGAATATGTGGAAGGGCATCCGTTCCCCCCCAATCTTGCGAGTGTTAAGAAGGATGACGCAGCCTTGGATGCAATTATCTGTGGCCCTGACAAGATAGTGCTTACATCACAAAGGAACAGTAATCTCAATGCAATAGGTAGCGGTTTATACGCTGCTACTCTAGAACCTTTTGTGGATGTGGCAGGTATGGCCGGAAGCGGAATAAAGAGGGCCTGGAACTGGCTTTGGAGCACACCGAAGGCTTCTGATGCGCCCCCAGAACCTACGACCACGAAAACCGATATAGCCGAAATGGAATGTGAAAAGATCGACTGGGGCGAGTTGGCGGTAGACTTCGCACAAGTGGGGTTGGAGGTAGGGTATACTGAGGCTGCTTTGGCAAAAGCCGCCGGCCAATTCCTAACAAGGCTGGAAGGCATAAGCCTGCCATATGGCGGAGCTGTTGCCTGGGGACCAGATTTCACAAGAGATTTACAGTCGGCCAGAAATGCTCTTGGTGCGGGCAGGAATTCCGAAGCTTTAGTGAAAATGGAAAGCGCAATAGGAAGAATCCCCGCAGTCGCAGGACCAGAACTGGCAGAGGTTGCAGCAGCCAGAAAAGAGATGAGCGTAGTGGGGAAAGCATTGGCATGGACTGCTACAAAGTACGGCACTGCGGTAAGCAAATTAGGGGCGGTTACAGGGAAATTAAAAATAATTGCAAAACCAGTAGAGTGGCTTTTGAGAGGCGGTGGCTCTGCGGTTAAATTACTGGGCACCGTGGGCAGGGTAGCCGGCAGATGGGCCGGGCCCTTGGGTCTAATAGTCAGTGGTTTGGAGGGGGTAAGGACGGGGATAAGGACCGCTACTGCAGATGCCACGACAGTGTGGTCCGAGGACCGGGGAGGCATGAGGACGGAGTTAACTGAGATGGAACCATTCAAGGTCAATTATAAGATAGTGCTGGAATCAGCAGAAACAAATGAGGTATCGGTTGGGGATAATACACATGAATTCAAATTCCTTGGCATCTCTGGAAAATCCCAGCTTGTTTTCCAATTCAACAAAGAGGCAGGATCCAGTTACTGGGTCATATCAAAGAACTATCTAGTCTCCGTAAACCTTGGTGCAGTGGACCAGCCTTTACAGCTATACACATGCAAGGGCCTCCAGAGCTATGACGGAACCAGTAAGGAAGTAATGTTTTCTAGTTGCACGGTAAGGAATGCGAAATATGAGGATTTACAGGCTAGCCCTCCCCCAAAACCTGACGAAATGATAGAGATCTAGTACTTTATTCTCAAGCCTCCCTCAAACGCTCGCCAGCGTGGGCTTCCTTCTTCTGAACCTAGTGGCCCTGTAACCGCCCTTACCCTTCCTCTGGGTGTTTATGAGCCTTATGCCGAATAGGACCAGCAATATGGCGACTATTACTATGAGGACCAGTGTAACGAAGCCGAAGTCAGCAGAGCCGTAAAGGACTATCTGGAACTCTGAGGAGACGTACCTGTCCTTGGAGGAGCCGATCGTGTAGTTACCGGCCTCTAGGAAGGTGTAGATGGCTTCCCCCATCTCGTTTGTCCTCAGTACCTCCACAGTGCCGTTGGGGGTGGTTATGGTCAAAATCGCCATGGAAACAACCCTTCCGGACTCCTCGTCCACCGTTGTTATGGTAGTCCAGTTGCCCGGGACAAGCATGGTTTCGTTCTGAAGCTGCGCGATGACCCTTATGCCGCAGTCCTTGGGGCAGTAGAGGGATGAGAAGAAATCGTCCTCACCAAGGGCGCATATGCCATCCAGACAAACGGGGCAGTCCCGCGGGCAGCTGCCGCTTATGTTCTCCGCGACACTGCAAATGCCGTTCCCGCAGTTGGCCAACGCCTCCACGTTCACTATGACGATGTCCGTATCAGAGGCGTTGCTGTCTGAAACAGTGAGCGTTATCTCGTGTACGCCGGGAGTAGCGAATGCGACCATGGGCCTTTCAACCGATTCTATTTCGACGCCCAGAGAGTCTACCCACAAGTATACGAGCGCATCCCCGTCTGGGTCAGAGGACATGGATCCATCCAGGGTCACCGTAGAACCCTCAAGCACATACAGGTCCTCACCTGCATTGGCTACCGGGGGATTATTCTGCCTTTTGATAGTATAAACAATGGTCTGGTCGTCCTTGTTGTTGAAACATATGTTGGTCTGGGAGGCCTCGCTATACCTCTCCTTCCTGACCAGGACATCGTAGCACTTTGGCGTCTCCAATGTGAACTCTGCCATGCCCTCGGAGTCGGTGTCCTTCACATCCTGGGCCAAGGACGTCCTGTCAACTATTACGACCTTGGCTGCTTCTACAGCCGCATTGGTGTCCTGGTCCTTGACCTTGACCCTGAAGATTGCATCCCCAGGTGTACTAAAAGTTACCTCAATTGCGTCATTTTTTGTATAATCCTCGTTCAGCTCGAGCTCGAAATTATCACTGAATGTGATATAATCATTCTTCTCGACCGTTATTTTATAGGTCGTGGCGGACTCGAGGTCTTTGAAGGAGGCTATGCCCTTACTGTCCGTGTCCTTCTCCTCGTCATCGGAGTCGACCTCAAAGCCCTCATACTTTGTCGCCTCATCCGGGAAGGCGAACTCGTCATAATCCTCGTAATTGGGGAAGTCCTCTTCATCCACGTCCGAGTCTAGGCTCTCTATGGTGACTGTGGCACCCCTGACGACAGCCCCCGCATCATCCAAGACCTTGACTTCCACATCGACCAGCGAAGGCCTTAGCACGGCCAGGACATCGACACTGCTGTCATAGTCCTTCAACACGTCGTTGGTGTTTGTGAGCTTCTGGTAGTCGTCGTGGGTGATGGTTATGTCATAGTCGTCGTCTTCCTCAAGGTCACAGTCCATCAGCCCCTCGTCATCGGTCTCATCGTCACAGACCTCGTCCCCCGTGCTGTTGGTAACGACCACTACGGCATCCTCTATCGGATCCCCGTTCTTGTCCACAACAGTGATCTGGAATTCATAACTCTTTGCAGAGACCAAGGAAGCGGTCAAAGACAAACTTAAGGCAAAGATGACAAATACCATTAGAGCTCGATTTTTATCCCCACCCATTCTTATCACCAAACGTTAAAAGTCTTGTTAAAGACTTATAGTTAAGCGAAATAAGTATAAAAACATTACGGTTCCTAAAAAAAATTCATGTCGATGAACACACAGGATTAAGGAAGGAGGATTACTCCTCCTCTTTTATCCTTAAAAGGAAGGGTTTGTCCTCCTTCTTCCCAGCAGTGCTCTTCTCGGATTTCTTCTCTTCCTTCCTCTCCTCTTTCTTAAGCTTTTCCTGCTTCTCTTCTTTCTCTGGCTTCTTCTCCCTCACTTCCTTGAAGAACTCGCCTTCTTCCCAGTCCTCTTTCTTTTCCTCTTCCTCTCCGCGGGTCAGAAGCACTATCAGCATCACTATTATGATGACTATCAAAAGGCCTATGAGCGCTATCTGGGTGGAGTCGCTTCGTGAGACCGCCTTGCCCGAGCCTGTGGCATTGATACTCTCGTTGTCGGCAGCGATTACCTCAGGCACAGGGGCTACTACAACCTCTGTAGGCTCCTCTTCTGCAGGTTCTATTACGACACCTGGCTCTTCCCCCGTGGGTTCTATCACAACCTCTGGCTCTTCTTCAGTAGGCTCGACGACTACTATCTCCGGCTCTTCCTCCGTTATGTTCACAGGTATGACAACGATCTCCGGTTCCTCTTCCTCTGGAGGCTCGACCGTTGCATTTGTGGCATTCTCTAGGGGAATGATCTCCGGTTCAGTAGGCTCCCCCACAGGAGGCTCTATAGCCGCAGAACCGTACCGCTTGTTGAACGCCAAGGAGTCGACATAATACATTACGCCGCCCTGCATCTCCAACTTCACTAACTTCGACTCCCCAAAGTTCTTCTCGAAATACCGGTCTGTGTAGTAGTACACGACATTTTTTGCAGAAGCTGGATTTGGGACCAGCGTCATGCATAGAATTGTTACGATTACAAAAGTCAGATATTTTTTCATTCTCTTCAACCCCCGAAAAATAGATTTCAACTGCGAATCTATTGAATAAAGGAATAAAAATGGCTAGCCATTTCTCTTACTTTCTTACTAAAGATTGAAGCTAGGCTTACATCTTTTATATCTTTAGTGCACGGGGGTTAGAGGGTCGGTAAGATGTAAGGAAACTACTTCTTACAAAGGAACCTCAGTATCAGGAGTATGGACAAAATCGCTATGACTACAACCAAGACCAATATCAGAGGGGTATAATCCATGACCAAGCCAGGTCCACCGGCTGGGGCCTCGCCCGTCGGAGTCCTTTCCCCGCCCCTAGATTCGGGAGGCTGCCAAGGGACTACTGGCACCTCAGGGGTCAAAGTAGGCTTGCCGGAGAGCTTACAGATGGGGTAGGATACGTCCAGGTCCAAATCAAGGACTTCCGTCTGGTACTGGCTTGTGGCTATTATCCTAAACTTATGATTACCCTCGGCATCCGGAGAGATGAAGAAGTACATTGCTATCGGCCTGCTCTCGAAAGGTTTTAATGTAACCTCCTTAGGTTGTATGTCAAAGTTCCCTGGCCCTTCTGCAGTCAAACGGACCCTTAAGTCGGAATATCCAGTATTCAATAGTAACAGGGGTATCTCGCCGCCAGAACAGTCAAAGACCCTTGGATTGATAGCCAACTTCATGCCCATACCGGCACATAGCTCGTCGGATGTTATAAGACCCAGTTTAGCCCTAGCGATCGCTGTGTTTTGCGTAGAGGTGGCTTGTATCACCAGCTCCTCTTCGTCTTCTATGCAACAGGTATTGAGGTTCTGCTTGAAGAACAAGAGGTCCTCGGAACCAGGCTCCAATGTCACCTTGGTCCTATCTAGCCCACCCGGGATACCCTCCGCAGTCAGTATGAACGTTTGCCTGTTTATCCCGGTATTCTTTATCCTGACCTTAAACCCGTCAAAGGGCTCGCACTTGCAGATAGTGTGTTGAGCGGGGATAATCTCCAACTCGACACCATAGCATTCCCTTATGTCCACCAAGGTGGTGGACGAATCCCTTGAGTAGGTTCCTTCAGCGGTTATGATGGAGTCGCACAGGCCCAAGCCCGAGGTTATCCTTACTTCAACTTCCTTGGATTCCCCTGGACCTAGATGGATGGAATTAAACGGCAAAGATGCCTTGCAATTACCTGATAGATGCAAATCGAAGTCGTCAGCCAAGTTGCCGTTGTTCCTCACCAATGCGGTGTAGGATGGCTTGCTGCCGTAGCCTGAGCATGTAAGGGCGTTCTCTGGTGAGATGACGTCGACGCTATGGCATTTGTTCAAGTCTATCCTAACCAGGCCTTCGGTATAATCGTTTGCTGAAGAGGCAACAAGTTTGGATGTGAAAGAACCGAAGTGCAACCCTAAAGACGTGATTGTTATGTCCACTCTCCTGGACTCGCCTGGCTGTAGGCTTACGGAACCGGGGGTCAAGGATATCTGGACCTTTGGAGGCAGGTTCTCAAAGGAAAGACTGTACGTATCCGGCTTGCTTCCTAGGTTAGTCAATGTGGCTTCTATCCTCTTTGTCTCACCCTCGCAAAGACCTACTTGCGGGATTATACCCAAGGAGGAAGCATGACAGTTCCTAATCTCCATGAGGCCGTCATCCGAGTCAGAACTCCCATAGCCGGATGCTGTTATGGTGAACCTGTACGACCCAAAGGGTATATTTGACGGATATATCAAACCGACCGGCACGGTCTTCTTCTTATACGCCTCTACCACGACCTGTGAAGGCATGGTGGAGGTTATCGGCACCTCAGACAAGGCAGAGAGTGAGATGGACCTTGAGTAGGCATAGATGTTGGTCACCTCTAGGTTAATTGAAGCCTGCTCACCCCTGCAGACTGAAACGTAGGATGGTTTTATCTCCAGTATGCAATCATTGCAGGCAGCGCCCACAATATTAAGATATACTAGTGATGATGCTACAAATGCCCAAAATATTATAGTTCTGTTCATCTTTTTTTCTCACCGGTTATATAAGCCAAGAGTATGACTACTGCAACAAGCAACAGCACCGTCGAGACCTTCCACAGATCCAGCGGCTCCGCACCGCTTAATTCACCTGTCGGGGCGGGGGATATAGAGACGTTGGATGTAACCTCAGGCTCCTCTTCCTCCGGCTCTTCTGGAGGCAGTTCTATAGGAGGATAACAATCCAAAGGCACAACCAAGAAGGCTTCCACCCTGTCAGAGACTATCTCACATCCAGATATTGTAGAAATATAAACAGTTATTGCATATCTGCCCGGCTGGATGTTACATGGTGTCTTCACGTACATCCTAAGGCTCTCCTGTGAATTAGGCCCCAAGACCAGAACTTCTGGCTTGAGACTGGCCCAAATCGAGGGATCAGAGGCATATGCCCCGAGATTTATTGCAATCGAACGGTCATCCTCGTTAGTTATGGCGACCTCATAGGCCAGTGTCCTGCAGCCGCAGGAGGTTATCTCGCCCGGTTCTATGGTAACAGACTGCTGCTCGGCCTTGGCCACTGTCAAAGACTGAGCCAGCGAAAGCAAAAGAAATGCACAAATCCAAATCCTCATGGCTCCTATGTTCATCGCTCGGTCAAGAACCTATTGTTTATCTTGTTCTCCCAGTAGTGCTTCCCGGGGTTGTTGTCACAGACAAGGTATGTGGAACCGTCTGGCGTCAACTCCCCTGTCTTTGGTTTGGTTGATTTGACACTGTCTGAGATTGTAGTCAGCCTTCCCTCTATGACCCTCTTTGTCGAAGACCTGGACCTCGCTATGTACACTGCGAACAGTATGGCTATGATTATCACTATTATGGCAAGCAGAAGCCATAGGTCTATCACGAAATCCCCTACTGTGATAGCGCCTGTAAGCCCGCCAGTAGTCATATTGCCGCCGGTGGTAACATTCGTGCCGCCCACTATCGGGGGCGCCTTTACATCCACCCTCAAGAGCCTCGAAGCAGAGGCTTGCGGACTCTGAGCCCTAACAGCCAGCTCATAGAGCCCAAACGGGGCATCATATGGCACCAGCACACCGATTAGCCAGTTCTTGCTTTCCCCTCCGTTGATCGTTATCGACGGAGGCATTGTATTCACCCATGAGGCTGCCGGACCATCGACAATGAGTTGGTAGGTATCGGCAACATTGCCTGTGTTTGTGATCCTGACCAAAAATTCGCCTGTTTCCCCTTGGATTATCTCTATGCATTCCTCAGATTCCTGGAGGATGACGCCATATGTGGGTGGCGCTGGACAATCCTGGGGGCAAGTAAGGTGAGTCTCGTCACCGTTGCAAATCCCGTCGCCACAGTATTCCGGAGTCCCGCAGTCTTGGGAGCACGTGAAGGGGGTCTCTGCACAGTTGCAGACTCCGTCACCGCAGTAGCATGGGGAGCCGCAGTCTTGCGGGCATGAGTATTTGGTCTCGCCGCAGTTGCATGAGCCGTCCCCGCAGTAGCATGGGGAGCCGCAGTCCTCTGGACAAGAGTACTTGGTTTCGCCAGGCTCGCAGATGCCGTTGCCGCAACGATATAACGGCCCGCAGTCCAATGGGCAGGACAATTTGGTCTCGCCGCAGTTGCATGAGCCGTCACCGCAGTAGCATGGGGAGCCGCAGTCAGAAGGACAGTTGTACTGGTTCTCGCCGTCCTCGCATATGCCGTCTCCGCACCTTACCCTCCTAACACACTTGTTGCTGGAGGTGCATTCATAACCTGAAGGGCAGTCATAGTCGTCGCAGCACTGGACGCTCCTCTTGAAGTCCCAAAAGCCGTCATTACATACTAAAATCTCTAGGTCTCTGCAGATGGTCGAACCCTCGGATCCATAAGGGTTCGAACACCTGGGAGTACCACAATCTTGGGAGCATGAATATGGGGTCTCGCCATTGTTGCAGACGCCGTCGCCACAGTACTGGGGATTGCCGCAGTCTTCCGGACAAGAGTATTTGGTCTCTCCGCCGTTGCAGACCTGGTCTCCGCAGTATGGTGCCCTGCCACAGTCCTCCGGGCAGGATGACTTGGTCTCTCCGCCGTTGCAGACCTGGTCTCCGCAGTATGGTGCCCTGCCACAGTCCTCCGGGCATGAGTATTTGCTCTCACCGTTCGAGCACAGACCGTCGCCGCAAAAGGGCGCATTTCCGCAGTCTTGCGGGCAGTTGTATTTGGTTTCCCCCCCGCCACAGATGCTGTCGCCGCAGTAGGGCGCAGTACCGCAGTCTTGCGCGCAAGACAACTTCGTCTCGCCACCGCTGCACAAACCGTCGCCGCAATAATCGGGAGCTCCGCAGTCCTTTGAGCACGAAGTCCTGGTTTCCCCACCAGTGCATATCCCGTCACCACAGTAGTCCGGAGAGCCGCAGTCTTTTGCGCATGATGTTCTGGTCTCTCCGTTGCCGCAGATTCCATCCCCACAGTAAGGTGCCACACCACAGTCTTTTGGACAAGAGGTGCTAGTCTCGCCGTTGCCACAGACACCGTCGCCGCAATATGGCGCGCTTCCGCAGTCCCTTGGACACGAGGTGCTTGTCTCCCCACCGCTGCATGTTCCATCACCGCAGTACGAGATCGTCCCCGCATATGAAAGCGAGTCGGAAGTTCTATAGTCGTAGACTCTCACGCCGCTTCCATAAGAATTGTATCCACTGGAATAGGGGGTATACCCACCATAAGATGGCCGATAGCTGCTATAGGGATAGGAGTAGCCACCACCATAGTAGGGCATCGCCAAACTTCCCCATCCGAGTCCTATGCGCATGCTGCTTCCATAACCACCGTAATTGGACGGATAGCCGCCGTAATAATACTTATGTTCTATCTCTATTTCAGAGTCGTCTTCCCAGTCGTAATTGAAGCTGTCTTCGATGCTATGGTCGTAATAGCGGTTGAAGCTGTCCTCTATCTCGAGTTCGCGGTTGAAGCTGTCATCCATGGACCTACTCCAGTCATAGCTGTAGGTATTGTAGGTATTCCAGCTATCGTCCACGATAGCATCCTCGCCAAAATAAGTCCCCAAAGCCGGGGCAGCGCCTAAAATAATCGAGGCTGCAATATATGATGCCAAAATGGCGTTAGTCTTTTTCATCGTTCCCCTCCAATTGTATCCAACCAAAAAAGGACGGACCCCAATTCCATCCAAGTTTGTTACCACTATTTAGTAGTTACAATATAAAAAGCTTTTCGGTGCCTTAATCCGGAGGCTAAATAATCCATCCAACAAGAAAATAGCAGGGGTCAGCTTAAGTTTAAGAAAGGGGGGCGTAGGCGTCCATAGATCAGTAGCAATAGCCATAATAGCAAGGAGGCATATACCCATAGCCATATGCTGGCACATGGTAGCTATTGTACCTGTACGCGAAGTCGTTCTCGATCTCTATCTCTGGATTATACCTATAGTTGTAATTGAAGCTGTCTTCGATACTGTAATCATAATACCTATTGTAACTGTTTTCTATCTCCAGATAGCGGTTGAAGCTGTCGTCGATATTCCAACCACCGTAATTATACCCGGGGGTGTATGGGTATCCATAATCCCCGTAGTAACCGTAACCCCCATAATAGCCGTAATTGTATGAGTTGTAGCCTCCGTAGGGGTAGCCGCCATAACCATAGGAGTTGTAGGAGTTGTAAGCGTTCCAGCTGTCGTCTATTATGGCGTCGCCATAGAAGGAG
>JAFGQM010000143.1 GCA_016935655.1 Candidatus Altarchaeota archaeon
GATCTCGCGGGTGGGGGAAATCGCGCGCTCCTTCGCTGAGTGGAGCTATGCCAGCTTTGTAATCAAACAACTGCGCGCAGGCGATGTCTTCGCCAGGGACGGCACTCTCCACGCGCCTTATACAAACCAGACGAAATATGCGGAGGAGGCATACAAGACTGCAGAGGCAAGGGATGTGGATTTTGTAGGCATCTCAAAGACCTGCAGCCTTTATACTTCAACAGGCCTTCCCCTGGTCGCGGCCATTGCGCGGCTTGCGCGCGAGAATGGCATATCCGGTTCCTGGTACTATGAGAAAGTGGCAGATATCACAGACCCTGCCCATAAGGCCGATTTGAATTTCGTAAAGTTGAACGACAGCTCAAAGTACATACTCCGCACCGAGGTCCTGAAGGGGCAGGAGACGCAAAAGGAAAGGATCTTCGGGGTTTTGGCCTCAAATGCGCGCGATATCTCCTTTCCCGGTTATCCCTATGGCCTTGTGGACGCAGACAAGAATGCGCGCGTTTCCTACAGGGAGCTAAAGCCTCTTAGGATGCTCATTTCCTCTGAGATCTCCAAAACCGAAAATATCGAGGGGTTCAAGGAAGCTTTGATGGCTGCTGATGCGCATGACTGGCTCAACAAGATAGTCTAGGGTTTGGCGGAACCGAGTATCTTATAATATCTGTCCAGTATATGCCCCTCCTTGCCGAGGAGCTTTTTGATCCTATCCAGCTCTTTCTTCGCCTCTGCCTTTCGCTCCTTTATGGGGGCCCTTTTCTTGAGTGATGTTTTTTTCACGCCTTTTCCTGCTGTTTTGACCTTGTCGACAGTCTTCATTGCCCAGTCAGATGCTGCATCCTTCCTCATCCTGGCTACTGCATCGACATATACCCCCAGAGGTTTCCCGTCCTCTCTGAGCAAAACCATCATGTTCTCAATCGCTCTCTGTACCTTTTGGCTCTCCCTTATCCACTCCTCGGGGGGGGTGGTGATCCTGCATTCTCCCAAGTAACCTATCAAGTGAACGCAGTTCTCAGTTGGCGGTATCAGGAGAGCCTCCCCTAGCAGCGACAAGAAGTCTTTGAGGACGACCCCGTCCTTGCCAAGGCGGTCCATGGTCTCTCTAAGATCCCCCCGTATATTGTCCACCTCAGACTTCAAGAGCCTCAATTCATCCGTTGTGTTCACTCTTTTTGCAAGCCTGTCCAGCCTTTCCCGTGCGGACATCTTGGCCGATGCGACGCCTATGTCGTGGAAGTCCATAAAGGATTTCCTCAGGCTCTTGCTTTCAGTCTTAGGGGCTCTGGCTAGGGCATGCTTAGTCCTGTCCCTAAGCACGAGTGCTTTCTCCATCACATACTCCGGGTTTTCGCCGGTGTCGACCATTATCCCCAGATGCCTGAGCGTTTTCTTCGCGTCCTTTGCCTTTATCCCCTCAGGTTCCTTGAGTTTTCTCAGGACCAGCAGGTCGCTGGACCTTCTCTTCTTAGGCATTTTATTGGATTATCGGAGTTTCCTTAAAAATAATTATCGTCTAGCCGGACAACTCGAGAATAACATTTACATGATTGTAACTTAAAAAACTATATGGAAATTGTCGGGCAGGTGCTCTCTGGGGAGTTTGGCGGGGTCCTGATAAGGCAGAAGAGCGAGAAGGAACTTGAGCTGGGTGAGCTGCTGGTGGCAGACGGCCCTACGAAGACCATCCTCCAGATATACCACCTCCTGTATGGCAGCCAGATACAGCGCCAGTCCCTGGAGCTTTTGTCTGGCATGGAGCTGGAGGGCTATGGCGGCGACCTGGGCTTCATGGAGGAGAACCTGCGCAACTATGTGCTCGCAGAGCTGAAGGGCGTGGTATCCATTAACAATAATCGCGCGCGCATACCAAAGACCCTGCCCAAGTTTTTTTCTAGTATACGGAGAATAGAGAAATCGGACTTCAATTTCCTTAAGAGGGAGGAAAATGCCCTTTTCGTAGGCAACGTCAGGAGCGGTTCCAAGAACCTTGACATACCCATAGAGCTAAACGGGGAGAAGGTCTTCTCACACCATATACTGATACCTGCGAGCACAGGCAAGGGCAAGAGCAACCTGGTCAGGGTCATGGCCTGGAGTGTCATGGACAGGGATTACTGCGGCTTGCTGGTCTTGGATCCGCATGACGAATACTACGGGCGGAACGATATAGGCCTTAAGGACCACCCGAAGGCGAAGGAGAAGCTGGTTTATTATTCCTTAAACCCGCCTGCAGGAGCTAAGACCCTCGTGGTCAACATAAGGGAGCTCAAGCCCTGGTTCTTCCAGGGAGTGCTGGACCTGTCAGGCGCGCAAAGAGATGCCCTTTTCGCTTTCTTTAAAAAGGACAAGGAGGACTGGTTGAAGGACATACTCACGTCCTCCGAGTATCCGACGGGCGTAAAGGAGGAGAGTGTAGGCGTGATAATCCGGAAGCTGAACCTCTTGGGCATATCCGCCGATGATGGCAATGTCGCCTGCGAGGGCGTCTTCTCGACCGATTCGGGCGAAGCCACCCTCGGCAATATACTATCCGAGCTGGAGTCAGGTAAAATCGTTGTCGTGGACACGTCCACCTTCTCAGGGGAGATAGAGCTGCTGGTCTCCTCGATCATCGCCTCCAGGGTCTTTGACAAATACAAGAACTACAAAAAAACCGGACAACTCAAAAACAAGCCTGTGGTGTCGATAGTCTTGGAGGAGGCACCAAGGGTGCTTGGAGCTGAAGTCCTTAAATCCGGCTCTAACATATTCTCCACCATTGCGCGCGAGGGCAGGAAGTTCAAGGTGGGCCTTACTGCAATAACCCAGCTTCCCTCCCTGATTCCGCGCGAGATCCTCGCGAACATGAACACCAAGATAATACTCGGTATCGAGATGGAGCCCGAGAGGAACGCCATAATAGAGAGCGCCTCCCAGGACCTTTCTAAGGACAGCAGGAACATAGCCAGTCTTGATATAGGCGAGGCAGTGATAACCTCCACATTCACACAATTCGCTGTCCCGGTGTCGATACCGCTGTTTGACAAAGCCTATGTAGGGCCTAAGGAAAGGAAAACTGCAAAGCCGGATTTATCAGGATTCAGATAAGCATTTTTGTTTTTGAAATCGAGGCTTTAAATAATCGACCTTCCAATTTTATTAAAAATGTCACGAATCAAAGGAAAAAAGAGGATTGTCAGGAGGGGGGAGAAAGGCCCGCACCCAGAACTCCTGGAGAGGGATATGAGAAGAAGGATCGATGGTATAATCATAAAGGCAGGGAACAAGTTTGGTCGTGGACCCCAACTTTCCCCAGAGGGCAGGCGTTTTGCAAGCAGGAGGGTCCTCAGGGACGATTACAAACTCGCAACCGCCTATGCCTTGGACGCCGTAGGTCTGGAGAAGAAGGATCCAGCAGACAAAAAACTCCGGGGGGAGATACATAGGAGGATACAGAGGTACGCCGACCTAAACTACTTCATCGTCAATGGTCTGCTAGGTTCTGACACAGTGCACCCGAGCGAGGCCGATAGGGAGATGGACAAATGCAAGAGGCTGTTGTTAGAATCAAAGGGACCCATAGCCGTAGAGAAATTCATGGCCACTATGACGCAACATTTGGACTCCATCCAGGGGGTGCACCAAAAGTTTTCCATAGAGAGAAGATAACAAATGGACTTTAAATTCGCACACATGGCGGACCTCCATCTCGGGGGCTGGAGGGATTCCGAGCTGAACAGGATAAGCCTGGAGACCTTTGAGGACTCCATGGATGCGTGTATCACGGAGAAGGTAGATTTTATACTAATCTCCGGCGATCTGTTTGACACCTCCATGCCGAGTTTTGACGTTCTGGACATCGTCTCAAAAAAACTAAACCAGGTAAGGCAGGCTGGCATACCCGTCTATACTATCTCAGGCTCCCATGACTTCTCGCCTTCTGGGAAGACGATACTAAAGGTATTGGAGAACGCGGAGCTCATCAAGGACGTGGCAAGGGGCGAGGAAAAGGACGGCAAGTTGAGACTCACATTCACCACAGACAAAAAGACCGGCGCGAAGCTCACAGGCATCTTCGGGAGGAAAGGCCAGCTGGACGACGTTTACTATGAGCACCTGGACCGGTCAATAGAAAAGGAACCTGGGTTCAAGATATTCCTCTTCCACTCCGGGATTGAGGAGTTCAAGCCCGGTTATCTGAAGGATGTGCGCGCTATGCCCCTTTCCCTCATGCCGAAGAACTTCGACTACTACGCCGGTGGCCATATACACCATGGGGGCGAATATGACTTCCACCAGCGGAAGATGGTCTTTCCGGGTCCATTGTTCCCCTGCAACTTCCAGGAGTTCGAGAAGCTAGGCTCTGGCGGGTTTTATATTGTGAAAGTCAAGGCGGGGAAAATCTCTGCCGAATTCAGGGAAATAAAAAAGTATGACTCTAAGATTGTGAGGATAGACGCCGACAAAAAGTCCGCGAAGAACGTTGAGAGTGAGACAATGAAAACTCTTGGGTCCCTTAAACTAGAAAACACAATATTACTGCTAAAGGTCTCTGGCGTCCTCTCCGAGGGCAAGCCCTCGGACATTGATTTTCGCACCATTGCGAACGAGGCCGTCTCCAAGGGCGCCAAGGTAGTGAAGAAGAGCATAAGTGGCCTTTCAAGCAAGGAATTTAAGGAGATAAAGATAAGGCCCGACTCCATAGAGAACCTCGAAAGGGAGGTAATAAAAGAGCATCTGGGGCAGTATAAGACCGGCCTTGCCAAGACTGCCGAGCCCGAGTTAATACACGCCATAATGACAGGCATGGACCTAGAGAAGATGGAGGGGGAGACAGTCCCGGTCTTTGAGGCCAGGGTCTTGGAGAAGGGCTACCAGTTAGTCAAAAAATAAGAACATTGGTTTTTTACCCGCCTTATAATAATCATATCAGTAAAATGGACTTGAAGTCCCCAACCGCCCTCGTATTTGCAGCCCTATTGGTTTTCTTCTTCCCTAGCCCTGCCCTCTCTTGGGGCAACGGCTTCAGCATCCACGGTGGCGATGCGTATACCAACTGGAGTTTCATGTGGAACCGCGCGAGGATGTTCGGTACGCATGATTACCTTGCCTACTATGCCATGAGCTGGCTCCCCCCGGACGAGTCCTATTGGATAGTCAATGAGACGTTCTTCTATGGTACAGAGCTTCCGGACAGCAAGCTGAGGGAGGGCTGGGACGACTCCCGCTGTTGCCAGCACATAATCTTCAACCCCAACGGCTCCGTAGCAGATGACGTAATGGCGCAGAGGGCCATGAGGAAGTACAACCTCACTCTTGACCTGCTCAGCCAGGAAAAGAACGACACGGCCTCCAAATGGGCGGGTTCCATAGTCCACTATGTGTCGGAAGCCGGCCTCTGGGGCAATGTCCTGCCTCGTTCTGTAAGCTCGTTCAAGTTCGAGCACTACATACTCATGAAGACGGACATAGTCTTTCCCTCCAGCGACTTCGAGTCCCTCTTTGGCGGTTATCTGGCCTTTGACGGGCTGGACAATATGACGCCATATGAGGCAGTCCTGAGGGTGGCGAATGCCACCTATTTCGGCGGCGAGAACGGCGATTGCAACGCAAAATGGATGGAAAAGAACTATGACATAGACGACCCAGAGTTCTTAAGATGCGCGGGCAGGAACTTCAATAACATAATAAATGCGGTCGCTGATGTGTTGCACAGCATATACATAGAGGCAAAGGGGATGGGGGAAATCCCCCCCAGCAGCATTGACTGGACAAGTGACCAGGACAACCCCTCTGTAGACCTTAACATCGGAAACCCCAGCTATGGGGAGAATGAGACAGTAACGGCAAACGTCACCAGCAAGATAGATGAGATATTCTACAATCCTGATCAAAGTTGGGCGCTCTATAAAGTGTCGGAGGAGAATGGAACGACGATGTGGGACGAGATCCCGTATCTGCCCCCTTTTGACATCCCCCCATGTGGTGCTCTGTGCTCTGACGAGGAGATAGAACCCCCCGAGATCCCTTGCCCGGATTGCGTCAGCTCCAGACAACAGAACATAACCTGGATCTGGAACCAGAAGGTGCCCGTAATCAGGAATATCTCAGAGCTGGAGAGTTGCCTCGTAGTCAGCACAACCGATTCATGCTATGAGATGGTCAATGCCACCCCTGGAACCTACGGCCTCAGCTTCAAATACCTCTGGAGGTGCCCTCACAAGGAGGATTTCCTTGACGATAGGAACCCGGACACGGAGACCCTTAACGGGACTTTCACTTTGGACTTCTCAAAACCGACAGTGGAGCTGATGCGGCAGCCTCCCCCCCCACAGCCCGAAGAGGTGAAAGAGGAGAGCAGCAACACATGGTCTGTTGACTTTACCATTTTGGCGTATATGGCGATTATCATAGGCGCTGTTTTTGCTGGCCTCTTCGTCATCCGCCAGGTGTTCATACTCAAGAAGAGGAGGGGCGGAAAAAAGATGGCGAAAAGAAAGATTGACCCCCTACCATGATACCTTTTTATCTCTAACCCACTTTACTTAATCGATGGTAAGAAAATTTTACTCCAACTATAGGAAACTCCTTAAACGATTAGAGAAGAGTTTCCTTTTCACAGCGCTCGCCAGTTTTTTATGGCTTGTGTACAGGTCCGGTACCAAACCTTCCAGGATAACCTACCCCTGCCAGCAGGCAGCTGCAACGAACATCTGGCTTTTCTTCATTTCGTTCCCATTGGTCTATTCCCACAGGCTGAAACACTTCTTCAAATACAAGTTTGGTTCTAGATTATTGCTCAAGTATTCGCTCGTCGTTTCCATTCTCTTCTTGGCCATAGGGGGATTGAATTATATTGCTGAGAGTTATAGTATCCAAAAGGGGCAGGAAGCTTTTGAGTCAGGGCCCAAAGGACCTACGGGAAAAA
>JAFGQM010000144.1 GCA_016935655.1 Candidatus Altarchaeota archaeon
GCGCCGCCGTCCCTCAGGACCTTCGCAAGGACGCAGGTCTTCGGCTCTACATGAAGGGCCATGGATACAATTAGCCCTGCAAACGGCTTTTGTTTCTTGAATCGCTCCCGAACGCTGGCCAGTACAGGCATGTGCGACTCCACCCATTCTATCTTCAATCTGCCCTTCTCCGCGAGTCCGATATCCTTAACCTTATAGGCCATCTAAGAGTTTGTAGTGCTAAGCATTAAATTGTTGACCTTCTCCATCAGGCCGGCTTCGTCGACTGTCAGTATCTCCCGGTCCTTCATGACAATCTGCCCGTTTACCAAAACCGTGCCGACGTCAGAGCCTGAGGAGGAATAGACCAGGTTGCTCACCAAACCCGAATTGCCATGCACAGGCAAAAGATGGGGTTTCCTTAAATTAATTAATATAATGTCGGCCTTTTTGCCCTCCTCAAGGGAACCCAAGTCCTGCTCCCTGCCGAGAGACCTGGCGCCTTCTATTGTCGCCATGTCAAGCGCTTTCTGGGCGGGCAGCAAAGTCGCATCCCATTTGTAGTTCTTTTGTAATAAGGAGGCCAGTTTCATCTCCTTGAAAAGATCCAGATTGTTGTTGGAGGCGCAACTGTCCGTCCCCAGGGAAACGCATACCTCCCGGTCCAGGAGCTCCGAGACCGGGGCTATCCCGCCGGATGCCAGTTTCAGGTTTGAAGTGGGATTATGAGAGACCTTAACGGAGCTTCCGGCCAAGAGCTCCATCTCCTTCTTCGTCAGCCAGACGCAGTGGGCAGCGACTACATTTGCGCCAAGAAAACCGATTTCATCCAACCACTCCGCAGGCCTTTTCCCAGTCTTCTTGACATGGCCATAGACTTCTTTCCTGGTCTCAGAGAGATGTGTGTGCAGGATGGTCTTATGTTTTTTTGAGAGCTCCTTTGCGCGCGCATATGTCTCCTGTGAGCATACGTAGACGCCTTGCGGGCCGACAGCAGGGGATACCAAAACCGACTTACCAGACCAGTCTTTGATGAAAGAGTCAGCATTCTTCAAAGGGTCGCCCTTCTGTGTGGTGTATTCCCTATCCAGGACAGGCCAGGCAAGACTGGCCCTTATCCCTGATTCTACGCTCGCCTTGGCGATTTCGTCAGCGGAATAGTAGAGGTCGTTGTAGAAGGTGGTGCCGAATTTTACCGACTCCACACAGCCAAGGAGCGCGCCCAGGTAAACGTGGTCTTTTTTGAATCTTGAATCGAGCTCATGGGTCTTCTTGAGGAAGTCCTCCAGTTTGACATCATCTGCCACGCCGCGGAAGAGGGTCATGGCTATGTGGGTGTGCGTATTTATGAGACCCGGCATTGCCACATTACCCTTACAGTCTATGATTTCATCACAGTCTGCTTTTATCCGGGGTGCTATTTTGGATATCCTGTCTTCATCGACCAGTATGTCGACATTCTCCAGGACCCTCCTGTTCTTGTCCTGCGTTAGGACATACCGGCAGTTTTTCAACAGCAATGGCATTTTCATATATTTTTCAGGAATCGCTTAAATACCGATTGGCCCTAAGAGCCGCTCCTTCCCTTCAGTATCTCATTGATTCTTCTGATGACTATGTCTATGAAGAAAAGGGAAAGCGCCAGCAGGACGAAATACAGCATCATGTTCGTCTTCTTCACCTCTATGCCCGTCGACTTTTGGACAGTGAATTTGGTTATGTCCTCCTGCAGCTGGTCCAGCTGGGATTCGTCATAGTTCCTCCCTCCTGTGACCTCCGCCATAGTCTTGAGAAGGTCCAGGTCCAGGTCGAACTCCCGGTACTCCTCTGGGTAGTTCACTGCAAAAGTGCAGGAGTCCAGAGCCGTCTCAAAGCTCTGAACCCCCATAGTATCAGGATAGAAGTTGAAGTAGTAGTTCTCCTGGTCAAGACGGTTCAGCTCCACTAGCTCGCCGTTCAGGTTTATCACCGGTTTATCACTTTTGGATATGACAATCACCGAGGTCTCCTCGCCGGAGTTCGTGTCCTGGCAGTCTATCCTGACGGGCTTCTTCCTTTCCGGATCCCCGATGACCCAGTTTATGGTGGCTGATATGGTCTTGGAGGCCTGCGGCCCGTAGAGGTTGTTGGACCAGTCGTTGCCGTTGTCAGTGGAAAGGGCCGCCACCCTCCCCAGCCCAAACCTCCATACGGTCAACAACGGCTTGAGCTGCTGCGTGGCAATCAGAAGCTGCGCGCTGGATTTGGGGGTGACCTTATTGTAGTCCTCTATGGAGACGTTGCCTATCTCCAAGCCTTGCGTGATGAAGTGGTTGGTGTCCACGATCATGACCGAGAAACCCTCCTTGTCGTCTATCTCCTCCTCTTCCCCCCCCACCAAGATCTTCACTCTTTGCGTCTCGTCCGGTCCAAAATAAACCCCACCACCGGATTTGGCCAGACCCATCAGGAAGGCCTCATCAGTATCAAAACCCACGCCAACAGTATAAGTTTTTATCCCACTCTTCAAGGCCTTTTCAGCCTCGATGTATGACTGGGTGGGGTAGTTTGTGATGCCGTCCGATATGATGATTATGTTCTTGCTACCTTGGAAGCCCTGTAGTATCTGCCTTGCCTTAATCTGTCCTGCCACGACATATGTACCACCTCCGAACTGAAGCCGAGCTATCCTATCCTCTAGGGCATCAGTCTTGTTCTCGACCCTCCTGAGTGAGGAGACTATATACGCATCCGCATTAAAGGCGAGTATGGCGATGTACGAGGTCTTGCTCAGGTCCCTCAGCATACCCACGGCTATGGCCTTCTCTTTGTCTATCTTTGTGTTCCCCCCAAGGTCTACCCCGGTCGACCCGGATATGTCCACCAATATAACAACCGCTATCTGCTTGCCCTCCTCCCTTGACACTTCCGATGACCTCACCGGGAGAAGGCTCTCGAAGTTGCTGTCGTAATAGCCTCCTGCATCGAAGGAGTTCTCTCCCCCCACCACCAGAAGGCCGCCGCCGTCTGCTAGGAACTCCCTCAACTCATCCATATAGCTTATGTCGTTTATATTCATGTCGTCCAAGACCACTGCAGTATAAGCCTCCAAATCCCCCTCGAGGGATGTGCTGGTCCTGACATCATAGGTTTCCTTAAGGACAATCTCCAGGGGGGAATATGCGTTATCTGAGACCAAGAGAAGACTGGGCTTCCTTATGACATCGACGACCTTGTAAAATACATTGTTCTGGGGGAAGACATCTGGGCTGGTCGGGGTTATGGTTGCAGTTATGTTGTGCGGGCCCTGGCTGCGGAAGGTGTGGGAAAAGGGGAAGCTCCTGGTTTCTGATTCCTGGATCACGCTCTCCTGAATCACGGGAACGCCGTCTGCGGTCAATTCAATCCTATACTCGGCCGTCTGGCCCACTTTCCTTATGACGACTGAGCCGGTGTATTCAAAATCGGAGGGGGTCCTTTTGGCCCCCGATATATCAAACACATAGACTTCGTTCCCGATTAGTTCCGGTGTGATAGTGAAGATCGCCGTGTTCGCCTCAGACGCAAAAGACCCAATATCCAACGGGTCCCTGCCATAGTTGTTGTTGCCGTCGCTGAGCAGGACAATCACATTGTTCTCGCCCGAAGACCCGATTATGTTCTCGTATACCGCATCCCCTATGCCGGTCATGTCTTTTATGGACAAGTTCCTCAAACTTATTTTCGAGAAGTCACCTATGGTGGCGTCCAGTCTGTCAAAGACAAGGGCCCCTAATGAGGAATCGTAAAGATCCATACTATGGCTCTTGTCGGCTATAAGCAACACCGAGGTCCTTTCCTGTGTCATGCTCTCCTCCCTTATGACAAAAGGTACCGCCAACACTGCCAAAAGCAGGACAAGAGTCAAGGTGCGGAGTATCAACAACACCGTTCTGGTCTTTGTGAGCTCTATTTTCCTGTTCTGGTAGAGGAACAGGACCAAGAGGGGTATCACTAACAACAAAAGCTGCTCATTTTCGAATATTATCCCGAAAAATGGAATCTCAAGGGTCAAAGTGAACCCCTCCTTTTATAGTATGCCCATTCCACCCAAATCAGTAGTATGCAAAGAGCCGCCAGTATCCAATAGAGGTCTCTCTGTATCTCGATTATTGTCTCAACAGGCTCATACTCCGCAGTTATGCTGCCCTCGAATGTTGTATCTGTAACTGGTGAGATGTCCGACTCCAATTCGTTCAAGAGACTCGCTGCCACCATCTTGTCAAAATCCTGGAGCACGTAGAAACCCACCTCGTCGAGATAGACTGCCTTGGTCTCCATTACCTGGTTCGATGGTTTCAAAACCTTGGTAGTCTCGTTCAGCAAAAGTGGCAACTGTTCCCCTGTTTTGAAGTTTATTATGCTGCCGAAGGTCTTGTCGCGTTTTACCCACTCAATTGTCTGCAGCCAGAATATGGGGAAAGATGGCTTGAGATGGAAGTTCCCCCAGGAGTTGTTTGCAACAGAGGCAAGGTATATGACGCCGCCGTTGCCGAGTTCACGATAAGCCAAGAAGGGCGAGTCTACAATCTTCGCCAATGTTATCGCCCCGTATTTCTCTTGTGATTCCAAGTATTGCTCGATGTATACCTCATTTAGACTGATGTCTCTGAGTATCGGATGGTCGTAGACGGCTCTGGGTTTAGAACTTAACTTAGATAACTTGAGAAGGGACACGGGGAGAAGCTCGGACAACTCAGGTTGGTCTACCTCGAGTAGGTCCTCAAACCCCATTACCACCACAGTCCCACCGTCATTGGCGAAATCCTCGAGCCTTTTAAACGTTCCTGGGAGGATCGAGGATGCTGTAGCACTTTGGAGGATTATTATGTCGAAATCCTCGAAGTTGGGCAATATGAGAGGTATAGTCTCCTGCAGGACTAAGTTGTTCAAAGACTCCAGGGCATATCTGATGTATTCGCTATCGAGCTCCTCACGTATCAACAGTACGTTATACTTGCTTTTATCCGGTATCATGAAATAGGCTCCATTATCGGAGGCCAGTGCATCCACCCCCGTTATCCTCAGACTGGCGCTGTACTCGATTCCGGAGCAGGGAGCCAGAAAGGAGAAAAGCTCTGTGGAGCCAGAATCGATGTTCTTTGTAGAGGCATCCGTAGAGGAGCTGCCCAAAAAGAATTGCATCTCCACTGTCCTATCCACCCCGTCATAGTTCTTCACTATCGCCTCGCCGAAGCAGCCTACGTCGTTTCTTCCAGCCCTGGCGTTGATTATGCCGACGTTCTTGCCATCCTCGGCAGTCTGGATGAAATCGACATCTATGCCTTCTGCGAATGCGCTTTTCTGAGCGGCAAGGGGGTCCATGCCCTCATAGCTTGAGAAGTCCGAGATGACGTAAATCCTCTTGTTGACATCAGAATCCCGGAGTACGTCCCTTGCAAGGAGTATGGCATTCCCGACCCCGGTGGGGGTGTCCTTGGACTCCAGAGAGGCGATCAGGCCGAGTGCCTTATCCCTCTGCCCGTCCTTCAGGAGCAGTATTGGTATGTTCTCAGCGAATATAAGGCTTACCCTATCATGTTCTGACAAATCCCTGACTACTTGCATAGCCAGCTCCTTGGCCCTGTCGAATCTCGACGGGGAAACGTCAGTCGCAGACATCGATGCCGAACCGTCCAGGACGATGACCACGTTCTCCTTTATCTCCTCCCTCTCCTGTGTAGTGTAAAAAGGGTTGGCCATCGCGAATATAAGGAGCGACAGTATCAGGAGCTGCAGAAGGAGGAGCGGGTCCCTGAAGAATTTCTTGAAAAAGGAACGGAACCTCCTCCTTTGTTCTATGCTGACTATGAACATCAGCGAGGGTATGTGCAAATCCTTCGGTTTCGGCTTCAGCAGATAGAGTATTATTATCGGGATGACTACTGCGAAGGCGTAAAGAGCCCATGGATTTGATAGTATTATATCTGACATTTTACCTGTAAGAGTGATGGCCCCTGGAAGTCAGATGCGTTATTTCGAAGAATATGTCGAATGGGTCCTTGTCCGTGGGGAAGCTGAAGAAGTCCGCCCCGACGTCCTTGCAGACCTTCCTGACGTTCTCTATATGAGCAATGAACTTGACTGCATATTCCTTCCTGAGACCTGGAGTGAAGAAGATCTTCTTTATCTGGTCGGTCTCCAAATCGTAAAGCTTCAAATCCCCCTGCCAGTCCAGCCTCATCTCCCCCGGGTCGGCTATGTGTATCACAATCATGCTCTTTGCTTTTTTCGCAAGGCGGTAGAGGCCCTGGCGTATCGTGGGCAAGGGCTCCAGGAAATCCGAGATAACTACGACCAGGGACCTGGTCCTTATTATCTTCGAATACTGCTTTGCGGACAGCTCCAGGTCTGTCCTATCCTTTAGCTTTTGTTTGTTGAGCAGGTCGATTGCAGAGAAGAACTGCCGCTTCCCTCTTTTCGGCTGCATGACGTTATTCAGCCCCATATTGAATGTGGAAAGGCCGAACTTCTCATTTTCCTTTGTGACAAGATAGGCAAAACCTATGGCGAGCATGGAGGCATAATCGAACTTGGTTCTGTGTGACTTTTGCAGGGTATAATTCATGCTGTTGCTGCAGTCGACGAGTATGTGCGTGGTGAGGCTCTTCTCCTCTTCGAAGCGCTTGATGAACAGCTTCTCTGTCCGGGCATAGACCTTCCAGTCCACGAACTTGAGGTCGTCGCCAGGGAAGTACTCCCTGTGGTCGACAGGCTCCATGCCACGGCCCTGCCTTAGAGAACGCTTCGCGCCGGCATATGAGCTTATTATCTTCTTCTTGACGAGAAGGTCAAGTTTTTTCAGCTGCTTTATGAAGTCTGTGTCAATCATCATTTCACCTCGCCAAGGAGCTTCTTGACTACTTCGTCCGTTGTCACGCCTTCCCTCTCGGACTCGAAGTTCAGTATCAGCCTATGCCTCAGGACGGGCAGTGCCATGGCGTCCACGTCTTTCTTGCTGACGTAGTTGTTGCCCCTGAGCAAGGCCCTGGCCTTTGCTGCGAGCACCAGGCCTATGCCTGCCCTTGTGGAGGCTCCATATTCCAAAAACTCTGAGGCAATCTTGTTCTCGTCGGTGGGTCTGGTCGCGTTTATGAGCTTCAATGCATATTGCCTTATGTCATCTGCTATGGGCATCTTCCTGACCAGAACACCGAACTCCAGTATCCTGACGCGGTCAAGGACCTTCTCGGGCTTCGGCACCTTTTCTCCGGTGTATAAATCCAGTATCTCATCCTCCTCTTCAAAAGATGGGTATTCCACAATCAGTTTGAGCAAGAACCTGTCCAGTTGCGCCTCTGGCAGGGGGTATGTCCCCTCCATCTCTATGGGGTTCTGGGTCGCAAGGATGAAGAACGGCAGGTCCAATTGGAAGGTTTTGTTGCCTACAGTAACCTGCTTCTCCTGCATGGATTCCAGCAGTGCGCTCTGGGTCTTCGGGGTGGCCCTGTTTATCTCGTCGGCCAATACGATATTCGCGAATATGGGGCCCTCCTGGAAACGGAACGTCTTCTTGCCGGAGTGGGCCTCTTCCTCGATGACGTATGTCCCGGTTATGTCAGACGGCATAAGGTCGGGAGTGCACTGAATCCTGCTGAAGTCCAAATCCAAAACCTCGGAAAGCGCGCGTATCATCATGGTCTTCCCAAGGCCAGGATATCCCTCCAGCAGGGCGTGGTTCCCAGTAAGTATTGCCACCAAAATCTGCTCTATAACCTCCTTCTGCCCTATTATGACCTTCTCCATGCTCTTCAGCAAGCGGTCATAGAGAGCCTTTGATTGTGCATATGTATCGGCTTCAGTCATTTTATTCCTCAGTTAATTTTTGAAAGTAATTCCTAACTATCTCCTCGACCCTTGTAGGTATGTTCTCAGTGTAGGACTCTGCCGCAGTGCTCTGGACGAAGGTGCTTCTGACTTCCCCCAGGGCTTCCTGGCCTTTGGGCTTCTCGCTCCCTATCCTGTTCTCGCCGCCGTATTCCGGGTGTAGCTCAAGCTCAAGTTCCTCGCCCTCTATGGTGGCCATAGAGACATCGCTGTAGATGTTCTTTGGGCCCCCCATCCCAGCCCCCATCTCAGGGGAGGTCTCCTTCTCGGCATCGCCACCGCTCCCGCCCCCGCCTCCACCAGAGGAGTCTGAGCCTCCCCCACCTGCGCCGCCGGAACCGCCATAGTTGGATGAAGACCCGCCCAAACCTGGTATACCTTCAAACCCAACGAAGACCATTGCTAGCAAGAGGAAGATCAGTATTATGATTAGTGATATGTACAACGTGGCCCGCTGGAGGTTCAACAGGCGGTCAGTGTCCATGTTCAGGAGGTCTTCGCTGACGTCCCTCATGAGGTCCCTGACGATGAAGTTGTCACTTTGCCTGTTGTCATAGGCGGTCCTGAGCCGCTCCCTGAGTTTTGGGTTAGCACCCTCCAAGGATCTTATGGGGCTGCCTTTAATCTTCTTTAGCGTTAAGGCCACCGCCACAAAAGCGGTCGGTATGGCTGCATAATAGAACTCCTCCCCGAAGAGTATCAATATTAGGCTGAACAGCAAAAACACTACAGTCAACGGTAGGAACAACTCGAACAACCTTAGTTTCTTCACCAGACCCACCCCCTGGCTCACCTGCTCTATGAATCTGTCCTGTATCATCGGTTAAAAGTGCCTGTTCAGGCAATAAGTGGAATTGTGGCTTACCAGACAGCCTCTGACATCGTCTATAAAGCCGTTCAGCTGGCCGATGGTCTTGTTCAAGTCTGAGATCCTGGATCTGGTGGACTTGTAGTCAAGCTGGAGGTCCTGGTATTCCTTGAGCTTCTTGTTGTACAGGTCTATGTAATAGTCCAAATCGTTCAGGGCGTCGTTCAGTTCGTTCACCTTCGTCTCCAAGGTCCCCTTGCACATGGCCAAGGTGGTCTGCGTGTTCTGAAGGTCCGTTTCCACCCTCTCCTTGATGTTGGTGAGATTTATGTATCTTTCGCCAAGGGCGCTCTCCCTGGCCTGCGATATGTTCAGGCTGCCAAGAATCTCATCGAGCTCATTCTCCTTCTCCCTCACCTTTTTCATCGCCCCATCGAGCTGGTCTCTGGCTGCGAGCAACTCATTGAGCTTCTGCTTGTGCTGGGTGCTCAGATCACTGTACTGCCAGCGGAACAGGAAGGTGGCTATGATGATGGCTGAGATGAGTATGATTATCAATAAGAGAAGCTTCAGGTTGATGTTCCTCCTGCTCGGCCTGCCCTGGGTCTGCATCCGCTGTAGCTCACGCTTTATCCGTTGGATTTTTACCTTGTCAGCCATCCCTCAATATTTATCAAGCCTGAATTAAAAATTAGGTCATGGGTGAACGATATGCTGGGGTGAAGTTCAAGACTATGTTTGTAGGTAGTAGGGGGAACAAGGGAGAATCTGGAAAAAGGATCATCCAAATCTCGAAGGTATTGGCAGAAAAAGGTTTGGTTGAACAAAAAGTCGGCAACGTGAGCGAGCGGGTGGAGAGTGGCATGTTGATAACGCCGACCGGCCAAGACCTCGGTTCGCTTACGGAGGAGGATTTGGTCAAAGTGGTCGACTATTTAGAAGAGGCGAACATCATGAAGGTCTTCGGGAGGAAGCAGCCCAGCTCGGAATCGATAATGCACTGGATGATTTATAAGGGCTTCCAAAAGGTCAATGCGGTTGTGCACGTACATCCGAAAGACCTCGGGGGGAAGAAAATACCTGAAACAGAGAGGGAGCAACCCTACGGGACCCCGGAGCTCGCTAAAGAAGCAGTCAAGGCGTTTAAGGAAAACAAGAGGTCGAAGATAATCGTTTTGAAGAACCATGGGATCGTTTGCATCGGGAAGGATCTGGAAGAGTGCAAAAAGATGCTTTTCAAGAAGTTGGGGTTGTGAATTTTTAACCAGTCTCCCTCTATTATAACCTCCTTCTACCATGTCAATCAAGGGTTATGTCGACTATAAGAAAAGGGAGTTCTGCAACGATGTGAGATGCCCGGTGCAGCTTGAGCTGAACAAGCTGAAGGAGGGCTCGAAGGAATATGAGGCGATGAGGCTGACCTGCAGGGAGGATTGTAAATTCACCACCTGGCAGTTCCATCATTGGCTGATTGGGGAGGGGTATCTTATAGTCAAGCCAGAAAAGATTTAATTATCGTATGTGCTAAGTATAACTATGGACCCCTTGGGCATATTTATTTTGATTTGGGCAATTAACTTAGTTGCCCTAGCATTGCTCTCAATCGGGTTTGTGTACAAGAGAATTAAGTTTTCCTGGAAGAGTGTTCTAATCTCAATCATAGTTGCATATTTAATAACGGTTATTTTTGTATTTTTTACAGGTGTAGGGAGGGAGAGATACTGTAGTTGGCCATGCCCGCCTCTACCGCTTGAAATGGTACTAATGGTTAGTTTTATAAGCGCACTCATCTCATTCACGCCGCTTGTTTTTGTTGTAGTCTATGTAGTTCTAAGCAAGATTAAGAAGTGAAATCCTCTGTTTTTAGAATTCATGGATGATTATCGCTGCTTCTCTAACTTTCTATAATCAATTCTGGTGCAAAAATGGATTGGGGCAAGAAAAACAGGATGTCGAGGATCATCAAGCCGAAGACGGGCAGGACAGTGATGCTGGCTGTGGACCACGGATATTTCCTCGGGCCCACTACGGGCCTTGAGGATGCGCGCGCGGCCATAGAGCCGCTGCTACCCTATGCCGATTGCCTGATGCCGACGAGGGGAGTCTTAAGGAACTCCGTGATGGCGGAGATCGAAACTCCTATAGTCTTAAGAGTCTCTGGCGGCTACAGCATCATAGGGCAGGACTTCACAAAGGAGACAATAACGACTTCCGTCGAAGACGCCATAAGGCTCAATGCCGCAGGGGTCGCTTTCTCGATACATGTGGGCGGGAAGTACGAGGCTGATACTCTGAAGGATTTCGCCGACCTGGTGGACGAGGCGGAGAGGTATGGGATACCCGCGCTCGCTGTGACAGCCGTCGGAAAGGACATGGTCAGGGACGCGCGCTATCTGGGCCTCGCCTGCAGGATAGGCGCAGAGCTAGGAGCGAGCTTCGTAAAGACCTACTACTGCGAGAACTTTAGGGAAGTGGTCGAGGGCTGCCCTGTTCCCTGTGTAATAGCCGGCGGGAAGAAGATCCCGGAGAAGGAGGCTCTCGAACTAGCATACAACGCGATCTCGGAAGGGGCCGTGGGCGTGGACATGGGCAGGAACATATTCCAGTCAGAGGACCCGGTGGCCATGATAAAGGCTGTGAGGGCGGTGGTGCACGAGGATGCGACGCCTGACGAGGCGCTCAAGTTGTTCAACAGCTTGAAGAGCAAGACTGCAAAGCCCAAAAAGGTTACTGCAAACCAGGGGGAGCAGGACTCCGCAAAGGTTTAGAATGGACGGCAAGATGCGCGTGGCCATGTATTACAACAACAGCGACGTACGCCTAGAGGAGATGCCGATCCCTAAGATTGGGCCGTCAGAGGCGTTGTTCAAGGTGATGGCCTGCGGCATCTGCGGCAGCGACGTGATGGAGTGGTACAGGATAAAGAAGGCGCCGCTGGTGCTGGGCCACGAGGCCACAGGCGAGATCAAAGAAGTCGGAAAAGACTCGAAGTATAAAGTGGGCGACCGGGTATTCATAACCCATCATGTGCCATGCGGCAAGTGCCATTACTGCCAGACAGGCCACCACACCGCCTGCGAGACGCTGCACACCACGAATTATTATCCGGGCGGTTTTGCGGAGTACATCCGCATCCCAAGGATAAACATGGAGAGGGGAGTCTATCCCCTGCCTGATGACATGTCTTATGAGGAGGGCACGTTCATCGAGCCCCTGGCCTGCGTCGCGCGCGGGCAGAGGATGGCGAACGTGCACAAGGGCGACAGTGTATTGATAATGGGGAGCGGGATTTCCGGCCTCCTCCACATACAGCTTGCGCGCGCAAGAGGGGCCGGCAGGATAATCGCGACTGACATTGACGAGTATAGGACGAAGACGGCTAAGAAATTCGGCGCTGACGGGGTCATAGACGCGCGCAAGGATGTGCCGTCTGAGCTCCTTAAACTCAATGACGGCAGGCTCGCAGACAAGGTCATAGTCTGTACGGGTGCCACTTCCGCTGCCATGCAGGCCCTTAAATGCGTGGACCGCGGCGGGACGATACTCTTCTTCGCCGTGCCAAAGCCGGGTGTCGATTTGCCCATACCGATCAACGACTTCTGGAGGGATGAGATCACGGTCATGACCTCATATGGGGCCGCCCCCAACGACCTGGAGGAATCCCTTAAACTCCTGGCCGCGCGCAAAATCAACGTCAAGGACATGATAACACACCGACTCCCGCTGGAAAAGGCCGGGGAGGGTTTCAAGCTAGTTGCCGAGGCCAAGGAATCGATCAAGGTTATAATCGAGCCGCAAAGATGAAAATAAAGATAGGCGGAGAAACCAAGGACTACCGGAGCATCTGGATGGAAGACGGCATAATAAGGATGATTGACCAGACGCTGGTACCCTATGAGTTCAAGATTCACGACTGCGGAGACTATCAAAAGGTCGCTGAGGCGATAAAGACCATGGTGATACGCGGCGCGCCAGCAATAGGTGCCGCGGGCTGCTACGGCATGGCGATTGCAGTCCTGAAGAAGGAGGATTTGAAGAAGGCTGCCCAGGTGCTGCGCGCTACCAGGCCCACAGCCTATGACTTGTTTGATGCGATTGATTTCTTCGAAAAGAAGTTTAAGGAAAACACGGATCCGGTGAGGATAGCAAATGATTACGCCGATGCCAGCGCCGAAAGGTGCAGAAAGATCGGCGAGGTTGGGGAGAAGCTGATAAACGACGGCGCGCGCATTCTCACACACTGCAAC
>JAFGQM010000014.1 GCA_016935655.1 Candidatus Altarchaeota archaeon
CATACAGGGACTGGGTCTCAGACGATGTCAAGAACGAAGTGGTGATACCCTTCACATCTACGCATGGGAGCGTTCGCAGGATGGTTGATTATTTCATCGATGCTTTGATCGAAAGGGGTATAACCGTAAAACCATTTGACTTATCAAAGACTGACATAGGCGAGCTGGCCATGGCGCTCGTCGACGCTGCGACAATAATAATAGCCACCCCTACGATACTCATTGGTCCGCATCCGAACGTAGTATATGCGACTTACCTGGCTAATGCCTTGAGGCCTAAGGCGAGGTATGCCTCGGTCATAGCGTCATACGGCTGGGGCGGGAAGGCAGTGGAGACCCTAGCCGGGATGCTGACCAATCTGAAAGTAGAAGTTATCGAGCCCGTGGTTGCCAAGGGCTATCCAAAGGAGGCGGACTTCAAGGCACTGGACCTTTTGGCCGACAAAATAGCCGAGAAACATAAGAAGATCATGAGGTGAAAAATGGAACTGAAAGAGGCTTTGAAAACTGCATTGGACTTCGAGCAGAAGGGTCAGAAGATATACGAGAAGGCAGCGAAAAAGACTTTAAACCCCATCGTGAAAAGGACGTTCACATACCTCGCGGGCCAGGAGGTGAACCATATAAGGGAGATAAAGGAGTTCATGAAGAAGGAGGTTCCGGATGTCAAGCTCGAGGGCGACAGGATCGAGGACGTGAGGAAGTTCTTCACCATGACGACAAAGGAATTCAAGGAGAAGACCCGGCTCAGCGATGACGACATAAAAGCGCATGAGACCGCCTTAGCGCTTGAAAAGTCCAGTTATGATTTCTACGAAATACGGCTTAGTCAGTCCATGGATGACATGACCAAGAAATTCTTCCGCTTCTTGATGGACCAGGAGGAGGCCCACTATGAGCTGGTACAGAAGGCGTACCATTTTATAAAGGATCCTACTGCCTTCTACTCTGAAGAGGAGGGCTGGATAGCGGAGGGGGGGTGAAAACGAAGCTGGGGCAGTACTACTTCCTCTCATTTGAACATGTCTGTTCCAATCCCCCTACCACCCACCCATACCTCTCATGGATCATGTTTCTGTCAAAAGCATAAAATTCTTGAAGCATAGCTTCCTGTTCTTCCTTGTTGAAATACTCCATCGACGGCATGAAGAACTGCTTGTCCTCGGTTTGGATATGGGCCGGGTAGAGCTTGACAAGCTCTTCTAGCACGGCAATTATGGCTTTTACAGAGGCGTCACCCCTTGAATACCCGGGTCTTCCCCCCGCAAGTTCACTGACCTTTTTTCTTGCGTAGGCATGGTCTTCCGTCAGCTTGTCCATAATCTCTTTATGTTCTTGGGAAAGTGGCTTTTTGGAAAGTTCTCTAAACAGGATATCCTCCTCTTTTCCATGATGGGTCTTATCTGCATACGTCCTAAAGAAATCTACTGCGAGATCAATGAAGGACAAATCCACCTCACCGCCTGTTTCAAGTCTTTCCTTCTCTATCCTCAACAATCCGACCATCCGCTCTATGAGCCTGTGCTCTATCATCAGCAGGCCGATAGGTTGCATAAGACCTCATGTTTTAAAGACTATTCACACGACAGTTTCTTAGTGATTCCCGCTACGTGTTTTCCTTGGAAGCGCGCCACTGCGAGTTCATTCTTCGTAGGCGTCCTGCCGTCGTCAGGCCCCGCAATCGTGGAAGCGCCATATGGGCTCCCCCCAGTCACTTCGCTGACCACGGACAAGCCGGGTTCCGAATAGGGGACGCCCACTATGACCATACCATGATGCAACAACGTCGTATGGAAATTCAGGATCGTCGATTCCTGCCCCCCGTGGGGGGTGCCACTCGAGGTAAATACACTACCCACCTTGCCTATGAGCGCGCCTCTGCTCCACAAACCCCCAGTCCGGTCGAGGAATGCGCGCATCTGGGCGGGCATCATGCCGAATCTGGTCGGCACGCCGAATATTACACCATCAGCATCGCTGAGGTTCTCTAGGGTGGCCGGGGGTATATGCGCGAACTTCTTTCTTGTCTCCAATGCCCCCATCTTCTCCAGGACATCATCCGACAGGGTCTCGGGGACTTGGAACAGACCCACCTCCACCCCCTCGACTTCCCTTGCCCCCTCCGCCACAGCCTCGGCCATCCTGTAGATGTGGCCGTACATGCTGTAGAAGATCACGTTTACCCTCATCTATCCCAACCCCTTAAACCTTTTTTCTACTTCTTCCCAGTTGATTATCCTCCAAAAGGATTCTAGGAACTTCCCTCTGTCGTTCTTGTAGTCGATGTAGTATGCATGCTCGAACACGTCCACGACCATCAATATTTCAAATGTAGGGTGGACGTTGGTATTGTGCTTCTCTACCTGCATTATGACCGGGCGACTGGTCTGCCTGCAGAAGGCGAGGGCAGCCCATCCTGAGCCTTCAACGCTCGCAGCAGCCTGTGTGAACTCCTTCCTGAACCTTTCAAAGCTGCCGAACTCCTTGTTTATAGCTTCAGCTATCATGCCAACAGGTTTTTCCTTTGCCTTGCTGGGCGGTGTCAGATTCTCCCAGAACAGGGAATGCAGCAGATGCCCGCCTATGTTGAAGGACAGCTCCTTCAACGTCGACTTCATATCCACATCTGCGCCATCAGCCCTGGCCTTATCCAGCTTGTCAAAGATGGTGTTGGCGCCGTTGACATATGCCTGATGGTGCTTCTGGTGGTGTAAGGTCAGCTGCTCTTCAGAAACGTATGGTTTTAGGTCGCCGTACCCGTATGGCAACTTCGGCAATGTGTATTTTTCTTTTTCCATTTTCACACCCCATTAAGCTCTAGAAAGGGAAGCCGAAGACCTGGAATGCGGCTATGGCATGGATGACTATAGAGACGAGGAATGCCCACCAGTAGTAACAGTGCTTTGAATAGAACTTCTGGTACCATTTATACCTGATCAGTCTATCGAACAATCCTTTGTTGATGCCCATGCACCTGCACGAAAAGACTATGAGAAGGAAAAGGACGACATTCGCTATCCCGGTTATGTAAATTATCTGGAGGGGTGTCATCTTATCCTAAGTCACCGATGTAATAGTCTGGCAATCTTGCTCTTGCATCTTCTGAATGCGGGGTCCCTGACCCCATGGGCTTGGTCTCATAAAGGCTTGTGGCATCCTTGCCGCAGCCCTCCAGTATCGCGGTTCCACCGGGGTGTGACTGTATGAAATCCGTCACATCATAGACCTTGCCGCTTATCAGCAGCCAGCAGTCTTCTCTTGAGTCATGAGCAGATATTTCCCCGATAGTGTATGTCTTGGCCGGAGTGGAACCTGGCTCCCCCCCCACGGGGGTGGAGTTAGGAACCGGACCTGACTGATTCATCAAAACAACGGCGGCTACGATGATTACGATTCCGATAAGAGCCGGATACAACAACTTTTTTTCCATTTGCGACCCCCAATCATCCCTGATAATACTCTGTTAGAAGCTCCGATTATTTAAATCTTAGGTTTAAGGATAAGGACTCATAATGCGGAGTGGCCGAGTCCCAGTATCGTAAAGCCGAACTTCTCCATACCCGATTATTATCCTTCTCCCTTTAAAAGTCTGATTTTTAAATAGACAGCTGGATAGTTTTGCAGATAAAATGGAAACAGAAAAACAGAAGCAGGAGGCCATAAAACTTTGCATATGCCCAGACTGCCCCAGCTGGGTCGAGTGCCGGGAGAAAGGAGCCTACTGCCTTGAGGCTGTAGGCAGGAGCAACTGCATAACAAAGGAGGAGGGCTGCCTTTGTCCTGCATGCCCCCTAGTGGAGAAGCTGAATCTGAAATACACATATTTCTGCACCAGGGGTTCGGAGAAGGAGCAGGCTGGCGGATAAGTGCATCCATTTTTAAGAGTGCGAAAACAAATAATGTCATGATCGAGGCGAGCGTAGAGCTTCTAAAGGACCTGAAGGCACTTGTCGATATGTCAGAATCGCTCGGTGAGCTGGAGGGTGCAAAGGTCTGCGATATAAATGAAGATGCCAGGGTCCAGGCATCAATAAAGTTCCTGAAGGCCTATGAGCTTTGCGTCAGGATAGACGAGATCCTTAGGTATGTTGTGATCCACAAGGAACCGGAGGAGATAAAAACAGCTCTGGATAGGTCTAAAGTAGTTTTGAACGGCCTCAGTGAGCATATACGGTCTTTTGACGTTAGGGAGAGGAGGATACTCCTGGCATATATGCAACCTGAATTCAAGTCCTACGAAAACCAGTTGTCCAATATACTAAAAAGAACGAGACCCTCCCAGAGGATATGGGAGGCTGAAAAGCTTATAAGCATAGCCACTGATCTGTCACATGCGATCGAGGGGCTGAGAAAGTCCATTGCGCGCGCATTACTGGTAGTCTCGACTTCGACAGCAGGAGACACCTCACGATACTTTGGGGACATCATCTGTTAGGCCCACCTAGATCATATCATCCAGATAGGAGAACGTATCAAAAATAGACAATGCGATATAGAGGAGCATCGCTATGATTACCCCTATGGCGATTATCATTATTGCAAGCCGCAGGGTCCTGTTCCTGCTTTTTTCACCGATCTTGGCTCCGCAATCCCCGCAGAACTTCTTGTCATCCGGATTTTCCGCGCCGCATTTGGGACATTTGATCATCTACTCTTAATGGTCCTGGCAATAAAAATCTTAGCTGGCTTATATTGTTGGAATCTCTAATTATCAAAACGTGATTGAAATGAAAACCCCGGTGATACTGGTAAACTTCAAGACATACTCTGAGGCCACTGGCAAGAGGGCGCTGGCCCTCGCCAAGTCATGCAACGATGTCGCAAAGGAAACAGGTGTGGAGATAGCGGTCTCCCCCCAACTCGCAGATTTACAACGGATTGCGGAGGAGGTCGAGATACCCGTCCTAGCGCAGCATGTAGACAACATTGACCCAGGGAGCCATACCGGATTTGTCCTGATAGACTCGATAAGCGAAGCCGGCGCAATAGGCAGCCTGATCAACCATTCTGAGCACAGGATAAGGCTTGATATAATCGAAGACACAATCAAGAGACTGCAAAAAGCGAAATTGACCGCTGTGGTATGCTCCAACAATATAGCGACGACAGCGGCTGTAGCCGCTCTCGGGCCGGAGTTCGTGGCCATCGAGCCCCCGGAGCTCATAGGC
>JAFGQM010000015.1 GCA_016935655.1 Candidatus Altarchaeota archaeon
CAAACCCTGCCGTCGGGCAGGAACCCCTGGTCGTCTCATTCACGGCATCTGCCTCTGGCGGGACGCCCCCCTACTCCTACTCGTGGGACTTCGACGATGGAACAGCCTCGATACAGCAGAACCCGGCACACACGTATCCGGCGGGTAATTATACGGCCGTCTTGGTAATAACTGATGGTGATGGAGAGACCATTACAAAAACGGCCAGTATAGCAGTTTCTTCTGGCATCCCCCCGTCAGGTACTCTGCTTAGGGTTTCAGTCTCCCCGACCACTGCGCGTGTGGGCGACACGATAACCGCAAGCGTTGAAGTGCAGAACATAGCCGATCTCTACAGCTATGAAGCGACCTTGAATTTCAATGATGCGATCCTGGACTTCTCTTCTATATCTGGCGGCACTTTCCTCGGTGGTATGTTCATACAGGGCATACCAGATGACGGCAAGATAAGGCAGGTAGCAGAGTTGTTGCTCCCCCCGGCAGACGGCAAAAGTGGCACAGGGATTTTGTTCACGGCCAGATTCGTGGCCAGGGCCCAGGGCGCATCCCAGTTTACGCTCTCTTCGGTTAGGCTTGTGGGCTCCTCACTAAATGATATTACTGGTTTCAGCAATGTGGTGGGTACGGTTACAATAACCTAAACTAAGGTTAAGTTTTTAAATTCTTCGCCTTATATAACTTTGTAAAAACCGAGGAAGTAACAATTCCACGGATTCATAAAGTTGCAAACTCGTTCTGGGATGTCTGCTGAGAAGATACTGGATGAGTATACCTCCTTGGTAGAGGCGGAATTGGAGAAGTTCTTTGCGAGAAAGAAAGTCCTTGCTAGGGACTATGACGCCCGGATTGAGCAACTCTACGAGGACCTAAGAAACTATGTCCTGAGAAAGGGCAAGAGGCTCATGTCCGCCAGCGTGCTCTTGACCTACGAGGGTTATACCGGCGAAATAGACGAGAAGGCTCTTACTGCATGTGTAGCCATTGAATTGTACAGGCATGGCATCCTCGTCCATGACGATCTTGTGGACGAGGACGTCGAAAGGCGCGGCGGCAAGACCTTCCAGAGGGTATATGATGAAAAAATAGCACTCTTTGCCGGTAATATCCTGAATGCTCTTGCATTTGAGGCCTTGTATGACCTGGACCCACAAGCCCTTAGTTCTCTGGTCAGGGACTACCTTTATGTCAATGAGTCCCAAGTCTTGGATTACCTGTTTGAGAAGGACGTCCCCCTGCTTTCAGAGTGGGAGTCCATGGCTTCCAAGCGCGCCCCTAGCGTTTTCAGAGCTACTCTCCTTACGGGAGCGATTCTGGCAAAGGCGCCTGGGGGGGAGATCAAACTCTTGGAGGAGGCTGCCACACATATTGGCTTTGCCTTTGACATACAGGACGACCTGATAGGCCTTTACAATCAGGAGAACAATGATGTTGACCGGGAGAAAAAGCCTTTGCACATAGTTTATGCCTACCAGCTCATGGGAGACGGATTCGACACGATATTCAAGAGCCGCGATGTCGGAGCGATAAAGGCGGCGGTCAGGGATTCCGGGGCCCTTGAAGCCACCAAGAGGGCCTCCAGGGAGCATGCGATAAAGGCGATATCCCTGATAGAAAGAACCTCCATGAACGACAAGACAAAGAAATTTTATTCAGATTTCATCAACTTCATAATCGAAAGTCTGGATTGGTACAAATGAGGGTTTAATGCCTTTTTGTTTGGGCTTTAGATAACTATACATGCCCAAAAGACCAGTGCGCATGGTTTGCAAGACATGTCGTTTGAGCAATTTTAATCCGGATTGTAGGATATTGGATCCGACCCACTATGAGCCTACGAAATGTAGGTACTATCGATGCCCCATAGGTCGGGCGCAGGCTAAGACAGTGCACAAAGATTTTGTAGGGGGGAAGATTAAATTGCGGGTCCTCTCGATAGACGGCAAGAATGAAAAGGTCCTGCCGGTGGAAACATCAGATAAAACAGGCTTTATAATCCTAGGCGGCAAGAACCATGGGGAATTTGTAGCCGAGCATAAGGGCAAATACAAAAAGACAGGACAGCAAATCGACCTTGTAATATGATGTTTATAAATCCATCCCCTTAATTATATGAGTTCCACAGACCATGCTTAAGAAAGAGTTGGTTCCATTAGGGATAATCGCAGTGATGTTTGCCATAGGGTTTTACATCCTGCCCCAATTGCCAAACGAGGTACCCGTGCATTTCACAGAAACCGGCTTACCCGACCTATTCGGTTCGAAACTCTGGGGCGCACTTTTAATCCCCCTGCTCTCTTTGACCATCTACTTTTTCTTCATTCTGGTACCCAAGGTATTGATACACAACCAAAAGAAACTGGATTTCTACATCCACCACCTTGCAGGGCTTGAGACCGCATTCTTTCTTTTCATGTTCATCATCTACCTCAGTTTCCTCATCCTTATCATCGGTTATGCATTTGACATAGCATTGATAATAGCTCCCGCGTTATCAGTCTTTTTCTATTACTATGGCTACCTGCTCAAATTCGCGTACCCGGGCTTCTTTGTGGCCATAATGACCCCCTGGACTATCAGGGACTACCGCGTCTGGAGGAAGACCCACCAGGTCGGCAGTAAGACCTTCCGGATTATGGCTTTTGTAACCTTCTTTGCATTTTTGGCCGGGGACTATTTTGTAGTGGTGTTCTTGACCCCAATATTCATAAACGTGGCCTTCCTAATACTCTACTCCCGATATCAATACCAAAAGGCAACTAAGGAAACTCCTGGACGGCATCGACACCAGCCCGTCCATAGAACGAGCGGAAAAAGTAACTTTTAATAGAGAGCCCCTTTATCTTTCCATGAAGAAACTACTCCCACTGGCATTGCTGATACTTTTTGCAGTCAGCACATACTCCCAAACAGATGACACTGTGCGGGTGGAAGGCGGGGCCCCAATACTAACCATTGTCGGGTTCGTCCTGATCTTAATCGGTGTGTTCCTGATATACAAGCTCTGGAAAACCGCCGGCGGTGCAGAGACCGAGTACGACAAACTCAACAAGAGGGTTAATCAACTCAAGGAGCTCATAGAGCGGACGAAATACGATTTCTTCAAAAGGAGGGTAGCGGAGGACAAGGCGGATAAGCTCATACGGGAATATGAGGAGGAGATAAAGCAAACAACCCGTAGGATCGAAGAGCTCAAGAGCAAGTTTGACATACATGATGCGCATCTTGGCAAGGCTACGAAACCAAGGAACCTTTTGATAGTTACATCCATACTGATTTTTATGTTGGCCGGCCTCCTGTTTTTGTCGCAGATTGCAACCATGTTCGAGGAATCCGGAGGGGGGTACGATCAGATAGACCAAAAACAGGGCGATTTAGACCCAATGCAGGCTATGCAGATCTGCCCCACAGCCGAAAGCCAGCGGGACATAGCTGGCTGTTTCTCTGAGGCTGCGAGGATGATGGCCAATGAGGACTTTGAGTATGCCCTACAGCTTTGCGCACAGATAGAGGACTCTAGCTTTGCCAGCGAGTGCCTCCTTAGTGTGGCGGAGAATATTGACGATGGGGACGATATTCTAAGGATTTGCACGAGGGTAGAAGATCCCCAAACAAGACAAAACTGTTGCAATCGATTCTTCTTTGGATCCAGCGGGATAAGGATGCAGTATGCGGACCAGGCAGTCCAGTGTTGCGGGAACCTGTCCGATGATGCGGACGCCCAGCAGAAGTATTGTGAGAACGTGGCGAGAGATCTATCGCGATCTAATCTGACAAAGGCCGCAGAAATCTGCGCGCTCGTCAAGGACGTCAACAGCAAGGATGATTGTTATCATACCCTCGCCAGGGAGCAGTCCAGCAGTGATGCTGAGGCGATGCAATTCGCTCTGGAACTTTGCGCTGGGATATCAGATACCGAGAGGAGGGACAACTGCTATGGGGATATATCACGGAATGCAAAGGGATCCAACCCCCCAGTAGCCCTTGAGGCGTGCAAGAGGATAAGCAGCAAGGATAAGAAGGGCGATTGCAGCCCTGACAGCATGGGGCCCATATCAGTCGACCAAGCCATAGAGCTTTGTTTGGATATGGGCAACGAAAATGAGAAGTCTAACTGTCTGAACAATATAGCTTACAGATACGAGCCGGAGGAAGCCATAGCGGCCTGCGATTACATGCCCGATCCGCAATCAGAGAACTGTTACCAGGAGATTGCAAGAAGGGTGCAGAATAACGCCACTTTGGCTCTAAAGTTTTGTGGGAGGATAGACAATGAGTTAAAGGAGGATGAGTGTATCCGGGAGGTGGCGAGGAACTCCTACGGCCTGGAGTTCTCCGTGCTACTTGAGATATGCCGGAGGATAAGCCAGCCCCAAAAGGTCAATGATTGCGTGAATGAGGCAGTGTACAACCATCCGCAGGAGCTTTTGGAAGACGTGGATTCGGCCCTGGCTTTCTGCAAGAAAATGCCCTCTAATCAGAGGGACAACTGTTACTATAACATCGCCCGCTCCATATATGGCCTTGACAAGGGCGAAGCTTCGGACGTATGCGACCTGATGAAGGACGAATGGAGGGTCAAGGAATGCAAGAGGGGGAACTTTAATTAGCATTTGCATAATCTCTTTTCCAAAATGGATGAAAAGACCAGAGTACCTCCAGGGCAAAGGGTGACTGACAGATTCCCAGTTTTGCACGTGGGTGATGTCCCGAAGTTCGACCCTGGGATCTGGGACTTCAAGGTAGAAGGCGAGGTTGAGAAGCCCTTGAAGCTGTCTTACGATGAATTCAGGAAACTGGGGAAAACCAAGGACAAGAGCGACTTCCATTGTGTGACCGGGTTTTCCTTACTGGACAACGTCTGGGAGGGCGTGAGATTCAAGACAATCGCGAAACTTGCCAAGCCCACTAAAAAAGCGAAGTTTGCAACCATCTTCTGCGATGGCGGCTACACTACAAGTCTGCCTTTGGAAGACCTTATGGAAGATGACGTACTATTCGCATGGGCGCGCAATGGCGAGGAGTTGACTCCCGAGCATGGCTATCCCCTAAGGCTTGTTGTGCCCAAGAAGTACGCCTACAAGAGCGCCAAATGGGCCAGAGGAGTCAGGTTCACTGAAGAGCAGGAGCTGGGCTACTGGGAAAAGAGAGGCTACAGCAACACCGCGGACCCATGGACTGAAGATAGATATTCTGGCCTTTCAGCTCACACTATGATACCGCGGATAGTCAGGCCGATAGCGAAGAGACTATGAGGACAAAACCCTATAAGCACGGTGAGACATATTCCGGAAGGCTATCTAAGGAAGACTATGGATTTATAGATGCGCGCATAGAGGCCGAAGATTATGACCGTCTCCTTAAATTTTTGATTGAAAACAAATCTGTGAAGGTGTGTGGTGCGGTATCAGAAGCTTTAGCGAATGCCTATTCAAAACACAAGGAATTTGTCTGGGAAACACTCCTTAAATTTTCAGATTTCAACAAGGGCAAAAAGACAACCAAGTTCAAGGAAGGACCGGGAGACCCTATACTGGTCAGGGGGGTGTACACATTCGGGCTTCTGGGCGACTATCACGAGCCCTGGGAAAATGTCTTGCCATATGCCAGGAAACAATTGGACGAGTCTTTTGACCCATGGAGCTGGGTGGTGAGAGAGCTTGGAGCCAACGGATTGATGAACCTCCTCTCAAACCATTTCAACGACCATGAGTTTAAGGGGGGCGACCCCCTCTACGACGAGATGGCGAAATGGCGCGCAGACAAGTCAGTGAACATCAGGCGCGGGGCGGTCATGGGCATGTTCTTCTGCAAGCTCATTGACAAGCATGTCCCAGAGGTCTTGGATTTTATTGAGCCTTTGCTCCATGACCGAGAAAGGTATGTCCGCGTCAATCTGGGCCCCTTTTTGATCAGCATAATCGGTTTAAGGAACAAAGGGAAATATTCTGAACTTGTCTTCAAGAAACTCAGGGAATGGTCTAAAATCAAGGACGAGAACGTGCGCTGGAACGTGGCGATGAGTCTGAGCGCGAGCTTCGGGCGCGCCTATCCGGAAGAATCCTTAAACATTCTGGAGCCCCTTGCGCGCGACGAGAGGAAGTTCGTCTGGCGCGCAGTCGCCTCAGCGCTTAAGGAAATAGGGCGCAGGAACCCTGGGGAGGTCGTGCCTGTCTTGGGGAAGTGGAAGAAAGACCCCGGGCTTAAGGAATGCGCCGAGAGGGCTTTACACTACATCAGAAATATCTAAATCTCCACCCCATGCACTTCCTTCATTATGTTCAGGACCATCATGGTATTGGTGCGTTTTACATCTGGCATCGCAAGCAGACTCTTCACGAAGGCGTTGAGGGTCTCCCGATCCTTGAACTTCGCGACTATTATGGCGTCGAACTCACCAGTGACATCATAGACCGCCGATACGTTGGAAGACTTCCCGATTTCCTTCTCTATCTCCTGCAGATGGCCCCCTTCCACTATTATGCCTATTATCGCAGCTAGATCGTAACCTAATTTCGTGAAGTCGATATTGGGCAGGAAGCCCTTTATGACCCCTACCTCCTGGAGCTTGTTGACCCGGTTGTAGACAGTGCCTTCAGCGACCTTTAGCCCCTCGGCTATCTCCCTGAAGCTTGCCCGCCCGTCCTTCTGCAACGCATTTATTATCCCCAAGTCCAA
>JAFGQM010000016.1 GCA_016935655.1 Candidatus Altarchaeota archaeon
CACGCCCAGCGTGCTCCTGTTGTTCCTGGCCGCAGCCCTCGCTGCCTTTGTAGAGGCGCGCCTGAGGAGGATGAGGCTGGAGAAGGAGGGGAAGAGGCCCAAGAAGGCTAAGGTGAGTAAGAAGAAAGCGGCTGGAAAAAGGAAAAAGACTTAGAGGAAGGCAAGGTAGGTTTTTTATTAAAAGACGCGTAATTATAACGATGGCCCTGACCCTGAGGGACGAGTTCGGAGACCTTATAAAATGGAAGGTGATACTGATTGTAGAATTAGTGTTGCTGGTTGTTTTCGGGTCTATGGCCTTTCCAGAGGTGATATTGGGGGCCATCACGGAAAAGCCGGAAACTCCAGCGCAAAATAATGCTGTTTTACCTGGGTCTGTGACAAACGCAGCTAATGAAACGGAATTCAAAGGCAAGGTCATCAGCGGGGCAGAATATTGTGATGAAAGGATCTTCTGCATTGTTATGAAGGGGGATGGTACTGACAGGGCTTATGTGGTCAGGTATAACAGCCTATTAGGAGGGCTTTACGAAGGCGAGCTGGTGCACGGAATAGGAGTATTTGAAGGTGACGTTATAGAGGCAAGGGCTATAGAATCCGATGGTCTTGACATATTATTAGAATGGGAGGATGCAGAATGAAAAGAATAATAATCTGGACTTTGTGTATCTTGATTTTGACAGTAGGCGCAAATGCCGCCCTTTCGGGGCAGATCAAGGACGTTGTAATCAGGGATGAGGGAGGGAACCAGATATATCCGACCGGCATGCGGCCCATCACGGCTGGGGAGAAGCTGTATTTTGATTTGACCCTAGAAAACACGGGGGATGTGCAGATAAGTAAAGAGAAGGTTAAGTTCTATGTACAGGACGATGACACTATCTTCTATTGTAGCGATCCTTATCTAACACCTTTTACTGACGATTGGCTACTGACTGTAGCGGGTTCTCCGGCCAGTTCAGAAAGGTACACTAATATATTGCCAAGCGGCCTGCTTGTTGGGCCTACAAGCTCTTGGAATGTTATATGCCCCGAGGGGCCGAACAGACTGTATATAGAGTTCTATGACACATCGTCAGGAGACTACTTGCTGCACCAAATTTCCATACCCATAACGGTAGTCCGAACCGACCAGTACGATTGTTTGTATATGAGTAGAATAACTCACCGGCCAAGCCACTGGATAAACGTAGCTTCTCCACCAGCTGACCCCTATATGGAAGTGTATGTCAAAAACTGCGGTAATAGGGTGTATGACCAAGACTTGTATGTGACAGGTAAAACCGGGAGCGTAGATATAACATTGAACCTGCATTGGGACACTATGGCTACGGGGCCACAGAGCATAACTGTCTCGATACCGGGGGGGACTACCGCAATGAAGCAACTCCATTTTGATAACTCGGTCTTCCTTCCAAGCTGTACACCCGCATTTGCCAACATTTATAGCAGACTATCTAGTAGCACAATAACGGCAGCACCTTGGCCTCAAGCAATGAACTGGTTCAACACCCATGGATGCACATACCCCCTTGCAATGGACTCCACTAAAACCAAAATAGGCTCAGAGAAAGCGGTATATGTGGGGGAAACAGAAGGGGAGTATTATTATAGGCTGGTCATGGCCTCGTCTCTAACACCTGATTTGGTGCCGCCGGCCTATGCAAAAGTTGTGATTACATTGAGTAATAACGGAATACCGCCAACTGTGGTATACACAGAGACGGATATAATACCCATAGAGCAGACTTTAAAACAGGGAGAAGAGATGACGCTCACGGGTACCTTTGCCATACCAAAAGGGATGGGCCTAGACACCTTGATAAACTTTGTGATAGAGGGGTGGGTGTATAAGGATGATGACAACATCCCGGAAGACGGTGGGGAAACATTAGTAGTGGGTAGCAATGATAAGTATATCGCCGATAGAAGTCTTCTAGATATTGTCTGCTATGTTCCCGTAAAAGAACCCGGCAGCGAGTTTTACGGTAGAACATGCGACGTCGAAAAGACGCATGTCTTTTTTGACACAATGTACAGATTGTTTTTTTACGAAGACATAGAGAACATAAATTGCCCCGATCCCTTCAACACTCGTCTTGTGGTGGATAGTGTTACTGGAACTAGAGGCTTGGAAATACGGCGGGGTACAAGTGCTAGTGCCTGCCAAGTAAAATTATACTACACCCCCGCAGTAACCTCAATGTCCCCGGACCCGATACCCGTGGTACTCCTGCTCCTGATAGCGGCCTCGCTGGCCATGCTGGTGCAGGCCAGGTTGAGGAGGATGAGGCTGGAGAGGGAGGGGAAGCATAAGAAGGCTAGTGGAAGTAAGAACAAGGCTAAGACTCTTAGGGGGAAAGCCAAAAGGAAATAGCTACTTCATCTCTTTTTTGCCTTCTTTTTATCTGGAGCGGTCAAGGCCCCCTGGGCCACAAGGCGATCCAGGGTGATCCTGATATCTTGTTTATGGATCTTGAAACCCGTGGCTCCAGGATCGCCCGTCAAACCTGCTATCTGGAGGGCCATCCTGTCCAGGTCCATCCCTGAGAACCTTTTGGCATGCTCCAATAGCATCTCATCTGTAAGCCTGTGGTTGTCCTTAGACCCCTTTCTGGAATATCCGGGGCTGGCACCCCTGTTCCTGACAGGGCGAAAAACGCCTGCGCCGGATACATGCCTGCTCTTCCTCGCACCATCGTAGAACTTGGCCATCTTTGTTCCTATTACTTAGCTTTGTCTTGATAAAAATGTTTGTCGGCTTTATGAGCAATAATCAATGGCGTACTTCGGGAGTGGAGGTGTTTTTAAACTTTAGATTACAACACTGGACATCAACCCCCGGTATGGCCTTGCACGGCAGGGCAATGCTGGGATCCTTCTTATTCCCCCCTACCCCTAGGGCTGAAGTGTCTAGGAAAAGGGCTATAGTCTTCATTGACGGAAACAACTTGTATCACAACATCAGGGAACTGCCTTAAGGACAGTCGCAAAATATTTTTATAGACAGACAAACTAATACTACGTTGCAAATTCGACAACCTGTTTCTGATGTAAAACGTGGTTTAGGATAAAAAATCTGAGGTAAAAAATGGCACAACAGGCAATACCGGTGGTGTTGCTCCCCGAGGGTTACACAAGGACCCAGGGGAGGGACGCCCAGAGGATGAACATAAGCGCTGCCAAGATGGTGGCGGAAGCTGTGAGGACGACCCTTGGCCCGAAGGGCATGGACAAGATGCTCGTGGACGACTTGGGCGACATCGTAATAACCAACGATGGCGCCACGATAGTCGACGAGATGAAAATCGAGCACCCGGCGGCCAAGATGATTGTGGAGGTGGCAAAGACACAGGACGAAGAGGTGGGCGATGGGACTACGACTGCCGTCGTAATCGCGGGCGAGCTGTTGAAGAACGCCGAGAAGCTGCTCGACCAGGGGATACACCCCTCTGTGATCGTAAGGGGCTACAGGCAGGCGGCCGAGAAGTCCATGGACATCCTGGATAGGATAGCCGAGAAGGTGGACGTAAAGGACACGAAGCTCCTGCAGAAGATAGCCGAGACTGCGATGACTGGAAAAGGCGCAGAATCTGCAAAGGAGTATCTGTCAGATCTTGCCGTGAGAGCGGTCATCCAAGTGGCCGAGCATAAGGACGGTAAAGTAAAGGTCGACCTGGACAACATAAAGCTCGAGAAAAAGCAGGGCTCAAGCATAAAGGACACCGAGCTTGTACAAGGTGTCATAATAGACAAGGAAGCGGTCCACGACGCAATGCCGAAGATCGTGAAAAACGCAAAGATCGCTCTTTTGGACTCCGCATTGGAGGTCAAGGAGACCGAGACTGACGCTGAGATAAGGATAACCTCCCCTGACCAGCTCCAGGCCTTCCTGGACCAGGAGGAGAAGATGCTCAGGGGCATGGTGGACAAGGTGGTTGCGAGCGGCGCGAACGTGCTCATCTGCCAGAAGGGCATTGACGACGTTGCACAGCACTACTTGTCCAAGAAGGGGATCCTTGCAGGCAGAAGGGCCAAGAAGTCTGACATGGAAGCACTGGCAAAGGCAACGGGGGCAAGGGTTGTCACAAACGTGGACGATCTGACTGCAAAGGACCTGGGAAGCGCCGGACTAGTCGAAGAGAGGAAGATTTCAGGCGACAAGATGATCTTCGTCCAGCAGTGCAAGGACCCGAAGGCGGTGAGCGTCCTGATCAGAGGGGGCACCGAGCATGTCGTGGATGAAGCTGAAAGGGCGTTCAAGGACGCCATAGGCGGGATTGCGGCATCCATCGAGGTCGGGAAGATCGTCACGGGCGGAGGCGCTCCGGAGATCGAGCTGTCCAAGAATCTGAGGGAATACGCGGACACGATAGGCGGGAGGGAGCAGCTGGCGATAAACGCGTTCGCCGACTCAGTGGAGATCATACCGCGGACTCTCGCGGAG
>JAFGQM010000017.1 GCA_016935655.1 Candidatus Altarchaeota archaeon
AGACCCCCAGAAGGCCGTCAAGGAGATTTTGAAGAATAAGGCCAAATTGATAGAGCTTGCGAATTCCCAGGACTCCATGCTGATAAAGTTCGGCGGGGGGGCGAGGGACGTCCAGGTCAAGGTGTTGGATACAATTGAAGGCAAGATGCTGGATGTGCACCTGCTTGTGGACGTCCGCGATGCGATGGGCGCCAACGCAGTCAATACCATGGCAGAGGCCGTTTCGCCGGTCATTGAGAAAATCACTGGCGGGACGACCATACTCAAGATTATATCCAACCTTGCGGTGCATAGACTTGCGCGCGCAAAGGCGGTTTTTCCCAAGGAGGCGATTGGCGGGGGGGGTGTGGTGGATGCGATTGTCAAAGCCTATGCATTCGCTGATGCGAGCATCTATAGGGCGGCCACACATAACAAAGGGATCATGAACGGCATAATAGCGGTCGCTCTTGCAACGGGCAATGACCACAGGGCCATAGAGGCTGGCGCGCACGCGTATGCTGCACTCGACGGCCGATACAAGCCGTTGACAAAATATTCCAAAAACAAGGAGGGCGACCTGGTCGGGGAACTTGAGCTGCCCATGGCCGTCGGGACCATAGGGGGCGCCACAAGGGTCCACCCCATCTTCAAGATAGGGCTCAAGATAATCGGAGTGAAGACGTCTAAGGAACTCGGCGAGGTGATGGCCGCAGTAGGGCTGGCCCAGAACTTTGCCGCTTTGAGGGCTTTGGCGACTGAGGGTATCCAAAGGGGCCACATGTCCCTGCACGCGCGCAACATAGCTGTGATAGCCGGGGCGAAGGGAGAACAGGTGGACATAGTCGCAAAGAAGATGGCCGAAGAGAAGAACGTCCGCATGGAGCGCGCGAAGGAGATTCTAGCGGGCTTATGATTTTTTCCTTAAAACATAATCAAGCATAAGTTTGTTGAATCTATATCCCTCTTCTACACCGCCTTGGCAGGTCACAGAGAACTTCTCAAATGGCTCCACAACATCCCAATATTTTTCGTCTAGTAAGACAGAGTTGGCGTATCCGCCAGTATAAAAAAATATTCTGTTGTCGGCGACGCATTCCTTAAAATACGCCTCGATCTCCTTATCGCTCATTCCGTTTAGGTCTTCTTTTATTTCCGTCATTCTTAGGTTTGCCGGCCTTCTCGGTCATGAACCTCTTCCATTCCTCGCGGTTCATTATCATGCTCTTCCTGGGTTTGTACCCCGCAGTCCTGAACACATAGTCGCTGCATAGGAATTCCCTAGGTGCCTTCGCCCCCAAGTCCTGCTTGACCTTTAGCCTCACTGGAAATAGATTGGCAGCATAGGCCCCCATCCTCCACTCCTCCGCCATGAAGACCCAGTCGCTCCCGCAGACCTTGCAGTGGACCTTCCTGTAGAATCCCTCCTCTCCTTCCCTCCACTCGCTGGTCTGCACATGCTTGTTGTAGAGGCACTCCTCTATCAGCATGCCCTGCACTTCGTCCATCCAGAACTGTTCTTTATATGGTATCTCAGCCGAGTTTTTGAAGCTCTTATACCTGACAGGGCCGTTGGACTTTGAGACCCAGTATGAGAATCTGGGATACCTGCAGGGGCAGCCCTCTGAGAAGTAAAACTTCAGTATCCCCCTACAATCCTTCCTCAAATTGAGGCCGAACTCAATAATGGATTTATAATCCATCGCTTCCTTCTTCTTGCTCATCTTACACCCTCCTTGATCTTTCCAAGATTTTATCCCAGCTTAAGACTGGTACCGTGTCCTCCACCTCGACTGCGAAGGATGCGCATGCGCTGGCGATCCTTGCCGAGTCCATGATACTATAACCTTTGATAACCGAGGCTAAAAACCCCCCCGTGAAGGAATCCCCGGCCCCGAATGGCGAGGCTGCGTTTACCTTGAATGAGCCGATATCGGTTTTTTTTGCATTCTCGAAGACACTGCAACCGTCCTCCCCCCTGGTAACAACTAGGGCTTTTTTGTTTTTCCAGAGTTCCTTAAACGCGCCGATCCTTTCGTATTCCCTCTCATTCAAGATCATGAAATCCGAGTTCTCCAGGAGGTCAACAACTATCCTGTCTTTTGGATCGTAGTGGAATAGGTCGTAACCCGGGTTTAAGGAAACCGTCCTCCCGAACTCGCGCGCAGTTTTCGCATACTTGGGGAACATTGGCAGGACACCGGCAAGATGGATGAAATCAGCTCCTCTAATGGCTTTTTTAGCATTCTTGTCTTCGTACTCGTGGTACGAGCCCCTGAAAAAATAGACCCGTTCCTCTTTACCGTCGTAGAAGAGGAAGCTCCTGGTGGTCTTCAGCCCTTTGACCCTCGTGAGGGTCAGCTTGAGGTTTTTTGTCCCTTTGACCTTTGGGAAATCCCCTCCAACTGCAGCTACAAGCTCGGTCTCTACCCCCAGCTGCGCGGCAGCCGAGGCCGTGTTGTAGCCCATACCACCCAAGGACTCCCCGTAGGTGGTCACCTGGGTGCATTCCTTGGACGCATCCTCCACTTTGCACAGATAGTCGAGGACTATGCCCCCGAAGACGACTAGTTTGCTCATGATAGATTTATTGGAACGGACTAAAAAATTGTCGGGCTCATCACCGGGTTTTTATTCCTTCAAAACCTATTATGCTAAGATGAAATTAGTAACTTACAGGCTGGGGTCGATTTTGATGCTGCTGTTCTTCATAGTATTCCTTATAATAGATCTCCTGATGGAGTTCTTTTTGATACCCAAGGACGATCTCTTCTTGAGGCGATTTATAACCATACCGACTTTGGCCGCCTTGGTGTCACTCGGGGTGATCGGTTTGATCTACCTGCCTGCCTCTCGTGGCAAAAAGAAGAGTAGGGAGTACCTCTAGTTCAGTAGAACGACCCCAGGATTATGTAAAAGACCACTGCCAGGAAACCCACCAATGCAAAGATCTTGGACATGTCCTTGCTGCTGCTCCTTATGGCCACGAAACCGATTGCGAAAAGGAACAGCAGACTTGCCGATGGAAGGACCCTTGAGCCCAGGTAGGGCATTATGAAGCCTATCGAACTCAAAAATAATAGTAATCCCAGAACAGCTATGATAACTACGGCCTCATCGTTCCACCTCTTGTATGGCCTGCCCTCCTTCTCCTCCGCCTTTTTGCTCCAGTGCTCATTGGCCATCGCGGCTGCAATCAGGAACAGCCCTACAACCGCAGTATACGCGCTGATCATTTTTAGTAGAATGCCCCCAATATTATATAGGCGAAGACAGCCACTTCAGCCACCAACGCGATTATCGAGCTTATTCCCTTCTCTGCGATGTCGATGGTTGTTATGAAGACAAAGAAGACAGTTAGTAAGCTTAGTTCCACTATCGTGCCCCCGATGCCCGGCAAGATGAAGTTAAAGCCTCTCAGGACCATTACTATCGCCAAGATTCCTAAGAGAGCCGCAAGCTGTATGTCCTTCTGCTTCCTGCCCCCCTTCTTGCCCCAATGCTCGTTTGCGGCTATGCACGCCACAATGAACACGCCTATTATAACTAGATAGCCGTCGATCATCCTATATGTAGAAAATCTGGTAGAACAAGATTATCGTTATCAATATCGTGAGAAGCTGGGTCGTGCCCTTGGTGTACAGACTGAAAAGCCCGAACAGCAAAGCAAGGGCAGGGATCATGTTTTTGACTACTCTCCCCAAACCGAAGAAGCCAAGACCCCAGAAGACCAGTATAAGGCCGACCACGCCATAAGCAGCTTGGTAGTCCTCCTTTTTTGATGCGCTGGAGGCTAGAATAAGCAGAAATCCTGCTATCAGGGAAGCCTGTTGTGCAGTCACGAACCCATCCATCTTAAAAATGTTACCACTAAATAGTAGTTACTTTAATAAAAACCTTTAGGTAGGTAATTTCATCCAATAGACTAATTATATCCAACCTAGAGGATTATGCCCAAGAAGACTATTATCGCCACCACCCCGGCTATCGCCTGCGTGGTGCCTTTTGTGTAAAAGGCCAGCAGTGCGAAGACACCAAAAGCCAACACCGGCGTTTCAAGTACTGACGGAATCGAGCCGCCGAACAAAAGCAGCAGACCCCATAGTGCAGCAATCAGGCCGGTTATGGCAAAAAGGACCTGTGTATTCTTCTTCTTGGCTTTTTCCGCTTGGAATATCAGGTAGATCCCCAATATCAAGGCAATTGTCGCTAGAACACCCATTTTGATAACACCGGGAATATATCCAACGAAAAATATAAAAATCGTTTTTATAATTTTCCTTTTTAGTACTCACCTCTGATTAGTGAATATAATTCCATCCAACATACGCGCTGATAAGATGGCCTTTCTATGGTGATATAAGGGTCGGATGTTTTTCGTTTCAAAGAACTTATTTAAATAAGTTAAAACCTTTAATCTACCATGCCTAGTCGCCGCAAAAGCGGGAAACCCAAGAAACCGACAGTCGACAGAACAAGGAGATTGAC
>JAFGQM010000004.1 GCA_016935655.1 Candidatus Altarchaeota archaeon
AGGAAGACTGTGAGGACTGCGTATGTGAGAATGAAGCTCCTTAGATGAGTTAGCAGGAGGAGGGAGGAAAAGAGGGATAGTAAGACGAGTGGCGCTAGAGTTTGTGTCCTTGTGTGTCTAAGGAACGCATAGAACACAAACAGGGAGAGCAATAAGCCTAATGTAGGCCCGGCGTGGATGGATGCATATTGGAAGGTCACAAAAGGAACAGTGACGAAGAGTAGCGAAGCCAGTATGCGGGTCTCGGATCTCTTCGTAAAGAAGCCTGAGAGGGAAAACGACAGCATAAAGTACACGGGCAGTATCACAAACGGCAAAAACCTGAAAAGAAGGAGATAGGTTGCGCCAGTAAGTTGGATTAGATAGGCGGTATGATAGTCCAACAAGGGCGGATACAGATGGTGTCTGCCGCCAAAGACCGTTGGATCAAATTCGGGTAAACCTCCCTCTTCTAATATGTTTTGGGTGGTCAGTTCATTGTAGTACATATCGGCTGATGGATAATATGTCCAAGCAACAAAGGCTACCGATTCCAGTGCCAATACCAGCAGTATGGAAAGGATTGCTATCCTCTGCTCACGACTCGAGAAGGAGGTATCCATGATTTAGTTCTCAGATAAAAGGGGAAAAGTCAAGCCGGGAGCATGGGGATGCTGACCCTTTGCATGCCTGTAAGGAACATCGGGGCCAGTATATCCCTTAGGATAAGCGACTGCCGGATAAGCGAGGAGCAGTCCCTGTAAATGAGTTCTATCCCCCCAGCTCGTATCTCGATCCTGTTGTTATCGCCCTGTTTGAGGGTTACAATAAAGTCCTTGCTCGGGTCAGGGCAGCCGGAAGCGGTCATATTACCGTCTGGTATGGAGAACTGCAGCTCGCAACTACCGCCTGTCTTAAGATACTGGTTAAGGGTAAAACCTGAGGACGCTCGTTGAAAGCCCAAGGCGCCCTGCACATTACCGAGGGCGCTGCTTATCAAACCCCAGTTAGAGCAGCCGTTATCGTCATCTATTACCACTGAGACGTTCTTTTTCCCATAAAGGAGCCTCGGCACGCTGGTCAGGTCGACGCTGGAGGATATCTCAGAGTCCGAGATCAGGGAGGAGAATGCCCATATGGCCTTCCAGAGGGAGTTCTCGTCCTCGCCCTCTATAGTCAGGTAGTTATCATGGACGAATATCCCTGTCCTTTCGGTCAGGCCCAGGTTTATGTTGTAACCAGACCCCCCGGAGTAGAGTATCGTCCTGTCTTTCAGCACCTCGCCTAGCTCCAGAAGGCCGTTTTCCTCGGCGGGCGTCCGGTCAGCGTTTATAAACGTGCCGACAAGGTCCCTCCTGCTGGGAAGGCTCCTGATAGCAACTATTGGGTCGCTATCAGACGTTATGGGGACGTCATTAACATAGACGACCATCCCGTTCCCTGATGGGGAAGGCTGATGGGTGAGCAGGACGTACGCCAGGCCTACCGCAAACGCTGTTATGAACAGGGCCCAAAGGTATCTAGAGTTCAATTTAACGGCAGGTTTCGCCTCCTCTGTCTGTTCCTCGCTGACATCCCAGTCATCGGGCAGATCCGTTAAAGTCTCTTTGGAATCGCTCATTATGGACCACCAACCTTAGAGTTAGAGAAACGGGGGATATAAAACGAATGTTGAGTTGGAATGAGAATAGGAAAAGGTGGAAAAAAAGAAAAACAAAAGTGCCTCATAGAGGCACTTTATTCGATTGTTTACTGAACGTTGTCGTTTAACCAGTCAGCAAGCACCTTGGCAGCATTCATGGTGTCAGCGCCCTCGTATCCGGCGACTACAAGCTTGGAACCAGACATCATTATCTTAGCTCCTTGCTGTAAGTCCTCAACTGTGACCACTCCTTTGGTCATGCCGTTTACAGCTGGGCCACCAATCAAGACCAGGTTCGTCTTGCTCACACCGCTGTTCTCCACTACTACTAGGGAGTAACCAATCGGGTTAACTGACTTGGTCTCGTAGGACACACTTACTGCTTCGCTCTTGCTTGGACAGTTCAACACAGTCTCGTCGACACTTACTGGGCCACCAGCGGTTACTGACGCTGTGACACCGAAGCTTTCGACAACCACCGGAACACCGCCGATGTTGACTTCTGCACCCTGGTCAGCATCGGTTATGGTGATGCTGCTCTCGTTCAATGTCGAGCTTGTCCCGAAGAACAGAGTCGGCCTGAGCTTGTTCTGTGGCACGGTTATGTCCACGCCGCAGATCATGTCCTGGTCGTCCTCATCCTCTTCTGGGTCAACAACGTTGCATGAGTCGACCTCTATCGTGGCACCGCTCAGAGAGAGTAGAGTTCCGCTTTCTTCACCCTCCTGGATGTCGTCACACTGTCCGCTTAGGCTGCAGCCAGTCCCGTCCTTCGTTATGCCGATCAAGGTCGGAGCAGCTGCGGTCCAGTTCAGCTTCACTGTTATGTCGTCGTCTGCACCAGAGTCCTCGGAGTTGCCGTCTATTGTTATAAGACCGCCTGTTGCCGAGAACCTGACGTCGTCGTCGAACTCAGTGTTGACCGTGTCTCCAGTCGTCTCTGCTATGTGGAAGTAGTCGTTGTCGTCCTTGTCGACCCAAATCTCCCAGTCGTCTGGGTCGTCGGGTTCCTCAGTGGCGTTGTTGATGTACCATGTGCCTCCACCTGAGATACATGCTGCGCTCCATCCCGTTATGTTTATATCGAATGGGACAATCGCGGAGTCCACTGATGCGTTGAACTCCAGAGCGTTCACTTCGGTCGTGAAGTCGCATGCGTCACCAGCAGTGTTGTCATCGTCTTTCTCGTACTCAGTCCAGTCTGCACCGTCCTTTATACTGTACTCGACGATTACATCGTCCATGGTGTCTTTGTACTCCACCGAGTCTATCCTTACAACGTTGCCGCTTCCGTCGATGAACACGTCGCCGTCTCTGAACGGACCTTCGTCAAGCCTTACGTCGTTGTGTGAGTCTCCCCACTCGTCGACGAAGCTGATGGTCACCATCCTTTCCCTCTCCTGGTACTCGTCTGCAGTCACATTCCAGACTTCGATTGCGTCTCGCTCGATGGAGAGCGTGGTCGTCTCCAGCATCTCATAGGGCAGGAAGTTCTCGTCCATGAGCCCTTGGTATCCGAACTTCAAGTCGCTCAACAGGTACTCGCCGTCGTTGAACGGAAGCTGGATCATCTCTCCAGGCAACAACTCAGTCTCAGTTCCCTCTGCCTCCAGGATGAAGGAGATGAATCTGACGATCTCCGTGTCGTTGTCGTCCTCTGAGACATCCTCATAACAGTCGTCCCAGTGGTCGTTCTCAGCTATATCGTCTGGCAACTCGATGCCTTCAAGCAAGTCCTCATCGTCCTCTAGAGCCTCTACATCACCGACAGTGAGTGTCTCCCCGCCGTTGAATTCGACTCTCCAGATTCCGTCGTCGTCTTGGACGCCCTCTTCCGTGTACTGCTCATCGTTCTCAAAGGTGTACTCTGAGGGGATGAACCATACCAGGACGTCAGCTGCGAAGGACTGCTCTCCGGTTATTACATTGGAGGCTGCTGTTCCTTTCTGCAACTTCACCTTTATGTCGCCGACTACCGGGATGCCTGACACACCAGAGGTTACTTGTTCTGTCGTCCCGTCTGGCTTTGTCACCTCTAGGGTGACATCGACTACACCAGTGTCCTCGATCGTCTGGGCTCCTACCAGCTTTATTGAGTAGGTGTCACCAGTCGGGGTGGTGTACTCCATGGGGACTGAGGTCGTAGCGCTTCCCGTACCACCTAATACGATGGTTATCTCGTCCTCGTCCAGAGCTTCCACGTAATATTCGTTCTGACCCAGGATTATCCTACCGAGGTATGACTGGCCGATAAGGGCGCCGTCCTCATCTAGGATGTCCCCTGTCAAGATGTCGTCAGTGAATATGTTGTAGACGATTGCTCCGTCCTGTGCTGTCATCACCAGGCTCTCTTCTTCACAGTCATACTCGAGTTCGATGTCCAAGCAGCTGATGTTCACGTACTCGACGAAGACGTGGGGTTCACAACCGAGTGCAACGTCACAAAAGTCGTAACATATTGTACAAATCTCGTTCGGGAACTCGTCCTCTTTCAAGATGCTTACACCTGCTCCTGGAGTGACCTGACAGACGCTCACGAGTGTGGTCGATACCGTGTCCTCGGGGAAATAATCCTCGTGGAACCCGGCAGCTGAGTCACACCATGTGCCGTCGTCCCCCCCCTCTTCGAGGGAGTCCATCGTCATCTCACTCTCATATATGTCGCAATCCATCTCTCTTTGCTCTAGGTCGCCAACTAGTCCGCTGGCTTCCCAGGTGAGGGTCACTGCACCCTCTGCGGAACCTTCGCCTCCTTCACACTCACCCTCCAGACCTGGACAGGTGACTGTGCCGCCAGAGATCTCCACTGTTTCTGTCTTGGAGTCCTGGACGGTCTTGTAGGCCAGGTTACCGATTACTGCGGCAATGTGGCCAGCTGCTGCACCGTCGATGGACTGTGCCTTCTCACCGACTACAACCTGAACTATCGGGTTCATGTTGCTGTCGTAGAAAAAGCTCTTGTCCAAATCGCCCGGCACTGCCTGAGCGCCCGCGAAGGCGCTAGCTACAGCCGTACCCAACATTGCAGCACCGGTGACTATTGCACCGATTCTCCCAATTGTTGTGGTTTTCATTTTTCACCTCATATGTACATATTTTCTATTTTTCCGTATAGAGATAAAGAAAAACGACAAACGTGCCGTTTAAAAACGTGAATACATCCTACTCTTGACAAGCCTTAGATTTTTCCGCTTATGTTAACTTCTCAACCTATAAAAAGGTTTCGGTTTTTCTCCAGATTTAATGTCCAACAAAAGGGCTTGCGCCCCTGAAGTCTTACAGTTTCTTACGCTAATCGGCTGGTTTTTGTGTGTATATTAGACAGTGGGGGTATAAAAACTTTGGCCACGCTCAGATTTTTATAGAAAGACGTGCCTATAGGCCCAAGCCGTCCCTCAGAACCTTGGTCCTGAGCTCAGGTGTCATCAGCTCCATTATCTTGGTGGTCAGCCCCTGGACAGACGCGCTCACATCGGCCAGCAATGCCTGCATCTCCCCCTTTTCCAGGGTCACAGAATCGGGGTGCATTATCTCGATGGCCGCCGGGCCGTACCGAGTGGCAAGATAGACCAGCGAGCGCAAGTCCTTTGTCGCGAAGTCGCATTCGACGAAGCCGGAATAGAACTTGTCCTTCTCTATGACCGGGTGGAATTTTATAGACCTGACAAGGATGTGCTCCTCGTTCTTCAGGTCGTTGAGGATAGTGTTCTTCAGCGCGTCGGCGACAGAAGACTTGTCCATGCCGTGTGACTCGATGTAGAACAGGGCCTCGATGCCGCCACCGTCCACCAACTCGTCGACCTTCTCGTCGTTGCCCTTTATCACAAGGATGCCCTCAGGTTTCTCCTTTTTCCCCTCTTTTGCCATTTTGAGTTGAAAATTGAGGTTTATGGCTTAAAAAAGCCGGCTATGGCCCTGCCGCAACCAGGGCATTTGTTGCCTTTCATCCTGTCCTCGACCACGTCAAAGCCTGATCTCTTTATCAGCAGCCCGCCGCAACCAGGGCATTTGGTATGGCTGCCCTCGTCAGAGTGGACATTGCCTATGTATATGTACTCGAGCCCTGCTTCCTCACCTAGCTCCCTTGCGCGCAGAAGGGTCTTCAGGGGTGTGGAGGGGGAGTCCAGCATCCTGTAGTCGGGGTGGAACGCGCTGAGGTGCCATGGTGTGTCTTTCCCCAGCTCGCCTGCTATGAACTCGGCCGCGCGCCTTAATTCCTCATCCGAGTCGTTCATCTTCGGTATGACCAATGTGGTCACTTCTACCCATATACCAGATTTCTTCAGGTATTTCAGGCTGTCCAGGATGGGCTCCAGGCGCGCGCCACAGGTAGCCCTGTAGAACTTGTCGCTGAAGGCTTTCAGGTCTATGTTGGCCGCGTCCAGCCAGCCCTTGGCTGCGTCTATGCACTCTCCGGTCATGTAGCCGTTCGAGACGAATACGTTGGCGATGCCTTCCTTCTTCGCCAAAAGGCCGCAATCGCGCGCGAACTCGAAGAAGATGGTGGGCTCGGTATAAGTGTAGGCGATGCTTGAGCACTCGTTCCTTTTTGTTTCTTCCACCACCTGTTTTGCACTCCAGTCCTCGCCCCGTATCATCCCCTGGTCCCTGGGCATTTGTGAGATGTCAGCATTCTGGCAGAACTTGCATGTGAAGTTGCAGCCCACTGTCGCTATCGAAAAGGACTTAGTCCCTGGGAGGAAATGGTAAAGGGGCTTCTTCTCTATGGGGTCGACATGTGACGCTATCAGTTTGCCGTATACGAGGGAATAGAGTGTGCCGCCCTGGTTCTCCCGCACGCCGCAGAGGCCCCGTCTGCCATCTAGTATTGTGCAGTTCTGGTTGCACAGATAGCATTTGACCTTCTTGCCCCCCCGTTTTTTGTAGAGGGAAGCTTCTTTCATGATATTTTTATGGGGCCACAAATAATAATCCCCTTATATGGACTACTCAAATCTAAGCATGATAATCCCCCTAGGAGCGGGGATTCTGACGGTCATAGGCGCCCTGTTCTTTTTTCATGCCAGAAGGATAGTCATGCTGAAGGACAAGATAGAGAAGACCAGGAGCATACTGGTGAGGGGGATTACGGAAGGTCCCGTATCCCTAGAGGGCAAGGTCGTCCCGATAGCCAGGGGGGTTCTCAAGAGCCCCTTCCTGAGGCGCGACTGCGTGTACTATTCATATGCCATAAAGAGGCTCGCCCCAAAGGAGTTCACCAACTACTGGAAGCCCTACAGGAGAGGGTCCAAGGCCGTAGATTTCTATCTGGAGGACGAAACCGGAAAGGCCTTGATAAACGGGCAGAAGGCCGTGTTCGACGTATCCGAGGAGTTCACTTCCACATACTTCGCTGACAATGTGCCCGGGGGTATCGGCGCATTCCTCAAGGAAAGCAGGCTTGTTGAAAAGCTGACGAAAGCCTTCACGCTTCCCAGGGAATTCCGCTTCTCGGAGGCGTCCCTGGCCCCCGGGAGCTGGGCCTATGTGCTGGGTTACGCTACAAAAAACCCCCACCCGAAAAAGAGCCCGGAGGGGAAGGCGAGTTATCTGGTCCGGGGGGGCCTCAACAACCAGCTCTTCATCTTTTCCAGGCACAAAGTAAATCTTCTGTCTGCTCTGGGCGTCCAGTACCGGAAAAGTCTCACATTGGGGGCGGTCTCGTTCGTCCTGGGGATTGCGGCCTTAGTAATATCCCTAATAATATTCTTAAAGATATAGTGTCGGGTGAAAATATATCTGTCATTAGCAGTTTAAGGGAAGAAACTAAATAAAAATATGCTTTTTAAAATATTCTTTTAATAAAATATTCCATAAAAAAAGTTTTTTAAAATAGGTTTTTTGATACATTTTAAGGAAAATATGTTTTTGGTACTAGTCGATGGGCAGAACTTTGTGAAAACGGAGGGTGCGGTCGCAGCAAAATCGAAGATTTTGCGCACGAACTTGCTAGGAGTAAGTTGTGCGCAAGGACGCAGTCATTCGCGCGCAGAAAGTCGAAGACTTTCTCGCGCCGGGCCAATTTGAGGTTTTCAGCCCGAACTTGCCCTTCGGCAAGTTGGGCGCAGGTTCGCTTCGCAAACCTCGCGTTTTGAGTCTTGAGTTCCGTATGAGTGGATGACCGGTTTACAGCCCGAAGTCCGCTTCGCGGACTTGGGCACAGGTTCACGTTCCGTGAACCTCGTGTTTCCGGTCTCCTGTTCCGTTCTGATGATAATGATTAGTTGGATAATAAACGCGGTACTAAGCCAAGATTCCTGCCAAATAGATGGTGCAGTAATCCAAACGATCCCTTTAAATATGCGCAAACAATAATAACAATCAAAAGCGATCATGAAGACACTGAATGCGAATGATTTCATAAAGATTCTAAGGGAGAATGGCTTCGTATTTGATAGGCAGGCTAAGGGGAGTCATGAAATCTGGTATAATCCAACTACACGGAATAGAGTCGTTGTGGCAAATCACGGCTCCAAGGATATACCGAAAAAGACCCTTAGAAAGATGATTGGACAATCCGGGCTGGATGTAAATAAATTTCGTTAATTAACTTCTAAGCACTGGCTATAGGCACTGCAAAAGTAGATTTCTTTAATTCCCTCTTCAATACGGATTGTGGAAGGGGATCTCCATGCTCCTCATATGACTCTATCAATTTTTTTGCAACATCCCTGGCTATTTCGATAGTTTCTTCAATAGTATCGCCTTGCGCCATTAAATCTTCAAAATCCTCACTAGTAGCTAGATAACCACCCTCCTCTAATTTTTCTATTTTAATATTGATTAGTTTCTCCATTTCGTAATTATTAGTGAAATTGGGCATAAATATAACAAATTTAAGGAAAGGTATGATTCTCAGGCCTTAGAACGCATAGGAGCCGCCACCCTGGCGAAACCCGAAACAGCAAACCCTTTTTGATCAACCTTTTTTCTAAAAAGGTTGGAGTGCGGTCGCAGCAAAATCGAAGATTTTGCGCACGAACTTGCTAGGAGCAAGTTGTGCGCAAGGACGCGGTCCTTCGCGCGCAGAAAGTCGAAGACTTTCTCGCGCCGGGCCAATTTGAGGTTCTCGGCCAGAACTTGCCCTTCGGCAAGTTGGGCGCAGTTTCGCTTCGCGAACCTCGCGTTTTGAGTCTTGAGTTCCGTATGAGTGGATGACCGGTTTGCAACCCGAAGTCCGCTTCGCGGACTTGGGCACAGGTTCACGTTCCGTGAACCTCGTGTTTACGGTCCCCTGTTTCGTTCTGGAGGAGTTAAGGAGAAAAAGATAAAAATGTGAACCTACAAAAAGAATCTTTTTGCCGCCTCTATAAATGCTTTGGCATCTTTAACTGATTCTTCTGCCATCTCCTTTGTTGTATCCACCAAGACACCATAATCACTTCTTATCCTTACTTGGAGATCTCTTGCGAGGGAACTTGCATACGGTTGGTCCAGCTCTTTGGTATTAACATACAACCTTTGTAGCTCGCTTATAACACCATGGTGGGTCTTTGGCTCTACATCCTTTAGGGCAAGCAAGGCCTTTGCTGCATGAAACATAGAATAATAAGCATTTCGAGCAGCATCATCGTAGTAGCAGTCTTCTAAAAGACTTTTGGCATTCTTGAATTTCTTTTTTGCTTCTTCGAAATAAGACTTAGCTATCTCAGATTTCGACTGCTTCATTCTCGATTGTCCGGTAGAAAGGAGAGTTAAGTCTTTTTATGCGTGCATATTCTGAGGTCGTAAGGTTTATGACTTCTGGTACTGCACCGCGCTTTAAGACATCCCCTATTGGTTCCCTGAGTTCCCCAAAAACGCTTTTTTTGGAGAGTACAAATAGGTCAAGGTCACTATCTGGAGTGTCCAATCCTTTTGACACGCTGCCAAAGAGCCTTACAGACTCTACTTTGTCCCCCAAATCTGCGCGCAGCCTGTCTGCGAACTCCTTTGCAATTGCTCTTTTATCCACAAATAGTTTGTTTAGTTTAGGCTAAAAAGCGCCGAAACCCGAAACAGCAAACCCTTTTTGATCAACCTTTTTTCTAAAAAGGTTGGAGTGCGGTCGCCGGGATTCGAACCCGGGCTACTGGCTTGGCAAGCCAATGTCATAACCAGACTAGACTACGACCGCAAAAGCGGCTTATTTAGAAGTGGGGGGTAAAAAAATTAGTGGTGTTTTACCGTGCTCTTGAACATTGAGACGAGAATTATCAGGATTATCGCAATCGTCACCACCAAAAGGATGAGCTCGTTCTTTATCCTCTGCAGGGGCTCCCGGTCATGAAGACCCTGGTTCTGCAGGCCAGAACCGGTCTCGGACCTGCTTATCACGATCTGTTCGCCTATGCTTGATGTGTTGGCCGTTATGGCATGAGCAGCATCAAGCTCATCAGAGCTCAAGGATATCAAAAGCTTCTTGTCCTCTGTGAGGTTCAAGCCCGAAAACAAGATTGCCCTTTTTTCACCGATCTTCAAATCCCGGACGATCTCCTTCGTGCAGTTGGACTCGCCGTTTTCAATGCATAGCAGAACCTCCAGGCTTCTTATCTCCTTGGAGCCCTCGTTGACCAAGACGACCTGCGCAGAAGACTGGTTGAATATCACCACGTCCTCGAACCTGGCGTCAGGGACGCCCTCTTCTACCGTGCGGGGGCTTATGATCAGGCTCTCGTTTGAAGCGGCCTTCGGGAAACATACTACCTGGATGGGCATGTTGTATACATAGTTATAATCCAGGGTACTGGGTGAGAGAATCCTCCATTTCATAACGGTCTCTCCGCTGGGCGGGATTACAGAGGATTTCTCCAGATTGTCTAGCTGTACCATCTCAAGGGGCATGTTCAGTCTGCAAGTGGCCACTATGTACGAGTTGTTCGCAAGGTTCTCGACACTGGCCTCGGCCTCCAAAAGGGCATTGGAGCCTACGCTCTCCCTGCTGAGTCTCAAATTGACGTCCAATATGTTAAGCTTGCTTTCCGTCTTTGTCACAAAGACCTCCTTGGAGTCGGGCCCGAAATAGGCCTCCACACCCCTGCCCTCCCACCTAAGGCGGTTGAAGACATGGTCGTCACTGGGCACCCTAGCCAGCACTATGTGCGTGGAGTCGACAAACCCCACTTCGTTGTATGTGGGGTCTATGGGCAGCCAGACGCCATCGACATAGAACTCTGCCCATGCATGGAGGTCCCAATTCTCGCCGCTGAAAACCAGGCCCTCGACATATCTCCCGGGTATGCCCAGGCTCTTCGCAAAGGATATCAACAGGTTGGTGTACTCGTCACAAACGCCTCTTCTGATGGTGAAAACATCTGAGGCCGGGACCGAGGAGCTCCAATAGTCCTTGTCGTATTCCATAGTGTTATATATCCAGTTCGACATTGATGCCAGCGCGGCAAGCCTGCTGCCAGAGCCCTCGGCTATGGACTTGGCCTTGTTTTTCATGGCCCCCGTCCATGCAGTCAGGTTGTCGGGCTGGAGGTATTCCTCAAGAGAGCCGGGGTTCGTATCGGCGATGCCGCCCAAGCCCATTATGGCGTTCTTGAAACGGTTCACGGAAACGTCCCATTTGACCTCGTAGTCCAGAACCTTGGCCCGCGGCCTCTCCCAGGTTATCTTCAATATTTTGTTTCCGAACCTGTCAGTCTCGATGGAATAGGTATCGGGTGTGACGCTCAAGAGCTTGGCGCTCTGGAGGTTCGTGTCCTGCGGGTAGATATACAGGCTTGCCTCTATCCAGTTTATGTTGGAATCGCCGGAGGTGTGGTCCACGTTCACCCCCCCTGACATAGTAACCGTAGCGTCCATCAGCTCCACTTCCCAGGGGCTTAATGCTGACGCCAGGGGCAAAACAGTTATAGCCAACAGTATAATCAAATGCCTCATCATTGGGTTAGGGAAAATTGAGATGATAGGGATAAAAACCCGTTAGGGCATGGTGCCCTCTCTGGAGTTCAGCAGGGCTATGGCCGTGTTTAGTCTCTTCAGCTTCATGACCTCCGCTTGGGACAACTGGTCCACGGTCTTGCCCCTGGTCATTTTGTCCCTCTCTAATCTATACCTCCCAACGGCATCACGGAGCTGCTCGCGCGATGTGGGCGGCCTGCCCTTCGGCGGATATATCCTGTGTGGGGTCCTCTTGGGTTTCATCTTGATTACATACAGGTTCTAAAAATAAAAATCATGCGTTTGCCAGGCACCATTCCCTCATGCTGACGCTCATGACCTCATAACAATGGCTCACATCGCCGGTGGCCAGCGCCTTGCAGGTATAGTGATAATTCACATGGTCAAAGACCGTGCAGTTGCCCGCATTGAGCGAATTCCAAGTTATGACCGATTTCATGCACACGGACACCTGCGTGCTGTTGGAGGTCAGGAGGCACATCGTCAGGTTGCTCTGGTTAGTGGCGATGTTGGTGAAGCACTGGTCCCTCAATTCGACATCCAGTATGTTCCCGCAGTAATCGGCGGTGTTGGCCTTCATGGACGCCCTGTAGATGCAGTCGTCTTTTATGTCGTTTATCAAATCCTGGTCCCTGCCCGTGATAGTTAAGCATAGGGAAGGATTCTCATTTCTCTCCCGTACATGATTATAACAGTCGCCGCCCGTGTAATAAGTGGCAAAGCAGTCGCCGGGGTCCAGGGTGAGTTTGCCCACCCCCAGATAGCAGCTGTTCTCCCAATGCGGGTCGTTGATGAACTGGCAGTAGTCGGAGTTCTTCTCCTCCTTGGCCAGGTCGGTGAGGCAGGAGCCCTCTTTGTAGATATCAGTGATGCCTGCGCACCTGCTCTGGTCCGCTATGTTGAGTGGGCCGACAGAGCTCTGGGGAAGGCAATCTCCTAAAAGTTTGCAAGAACCTGCTTCGCAAGAACAGTTGAATGTGGGTGTGTAACCGCTAGGGCAGGGCGCAAATGGTGGTGAGGTGTTTGAACAGACGTCAGTCCCGATGATGCAACAACGTCCTTTTTGTTCATCGTAATAACAGTCGGAGTCTGTTGTGCACTCGTACTCGTCGGGAGGGTAACAGTTAAGTCGATGCTCGCACATACCACTGACGCAAACGCATTCGTCGGGATCGCATTTCCAGCCGGGTGGGAGACGTTCATACAGTATGATAGGACTGCAGACATCCGTCCCGACAATACAACAGCTGGTGTGCGCTTCGGGATTGACCATGCAATCGGTATCCTCCTCGCATGTGGGGGCCTCGGGGCATGGAGCGAACTCGCACGTTGGCGGTACCCTGCTTACAGTAGAGCCGTCAGGGCAGACCTTCGCATCCTCTGGGCAGCCGATTGGTTCGGGACAAGGGGCGAACTCACAATTAGGACCGACCCTCCCGACAGCGGTCCCGTCGGGGCATATCTTGGCATCTGCGGTGCATGCCACAGGCCCAGTCTCCTGCCCCTGTAGCAGGAGGATCGCCACTACGGACATGACTGCGACGATGACGATCAAGATCAAAAAGACCACCACAGCGCTACTGACTCCTTTTCTGCCCATGGAATCCATCGCTAACTTAAGGTAACTTCATTAAAAAATGAGATCGATTAAGCTCTCCTCTTCCTTTGCTCCCTCGCCTTCTTGACCTTCCGGCCTTCGGTGTTTCTCCTAAACCACTGCCAGAACCGCATTCTTCTCTGGTGCCACCTTTCCATAGTCTGCATAGTGCCCTCATAATCCTTGTCCGCCCTAAGGGCCTCTTGGTTGTAGTGGCCAAGTGCCATCCCCACATGTTCATTTTCCAAGCGCGCTGCAGTCGCCGCCTCTTCGCGCCGTTCCCCAAATATGGCAGCACGGTGTTCGTTTATCCTGAGTTTCAGTGTAGCGGATTTTTGTGCCATCCTCGTTATTAAAAAAGTAAAGATAAAAAATCACCGCACCCTCTGCCTCACCACTTCAAACATCAATATGGCCGCGGAGACTGCTACGTTTAGGGAATCTATACGCCCCCTCATGGGTATGGAAACAAGCATATCACACCCGTCGGCGACTGAATTCCTCATCCCGCCCCCCTCGTTGCCCACGACTATGGCCACGCCCTCGCGCATAGGGACGTTGTAGTATTTGGTCTTGGCATTAGCGTCAGTCCCGATTATCTTGATTCCGGAGTCCCTGAGCTCCCTTAAGAGGGGTTTAAGCTTGCCGACCCTGGAGATCTTCACATACTCTGTCGCCCCGGAGGCCACCTTGACGACAGAACCCGTGATACCGACCGCGCGCGATTCCGGTATTATTATCCCATGGACCCCGGCGCATTCGGCGGAGCGTATCATGGAGCCGAGGTTCTGCGGGTCCTCTATGCCGTCGAGTATCAGCAGGAAGGGCTGTTCGTTTTTCGATTCCGCCACGCGCAGGATATCCTTTACTGAGCAATACCCCATCCTTTCCACAACGGCGGCTATGCCCTGGTGGGAATCCGACCCCGTAAACCTCTTGAGCCAGCCCGGGTTCCTGAATTGGAATCTTATGCCTTTTGGCTTCAGCGCGCCTATGATGCCATCGGCAAAGCCCTTGTTCGCCGTGGTGGAGATGTAGACCTCCTTTATCCTCCTGCTCCCTCTCAAGGCCTCCATCACCGCGTTTTTCCCGTATACCCTATCGCCTTCGACTCCATGTTTCATTTTTGCAGGAATGATTATTATGTTTATATCCCAAACAATAATAATGTCAAAATGTCTGAAAATCCTGAGATACCCGAGAATGTATTGAAGCTAGCCTGGGAGGCTGGCGAGGGCGTGCACCAGATCGGAGACTATAGAGCGGTAAAAGACCGGAAGATGATTGTGATAAGCCCCGCTATCCTAGCAGAGGGGCCCAAGGGAAGGGCGCATTTTCGCACTGTGGTCTTCCCAAGGTCGGAGCACTTTGGGGAGTTCAAAGAAGCTTCCAATGCATTGCAGAGGGGCGGGCCTGTGGGATTCAACCAGGGCAGCGTGGGAAGTACTTTCGTGTACAGGCGCGCCAGGAAAAAGCCGTTCTATCTCGACCTCGCGCAGGCACACTTCAAGACAAGTAGGGGGGCAACTAAGGACAGCCAAGTGTTTGGGATCCGGAGGTCGCTTGCGACCCAGTACCAGGGCTGGAGGGTCAGGGCCCTCAGGGAGGCCATAGGATTCGCCGAGCGCTACAAAACCGAGCTGCGAATCCCCGCCAGCACAGCCGATACAGGTAAGTTCGAGGAGGACATCAGAAGGGTTTGCAGGGATATGGACATACGCTTGAGAAGAATGAGGGAGAAGTGGGTCATGGGCGAGTCACGCCGTGTGTTCTCGATCAACCCCCGCTTGGACAGGCGAGGGAGGAGGAAGATAAGAGGATGAGTGTAAGGAAACCTAAATTCATCGGGAAGAGAACGAAGTGGGAGAAGAAGAGGGCCGTGAAGAGAGTCTCTAGGGCGGCGGCTGGAAAGAAACCCGTGGTCGAGCCCCTTCAGATCGCCCCGGTGGCTGAGAGGCAGAAAGCCTTGAGGCAGGGCAGGATGGTCTTCTATGACGGCGGGGAAAGGATTGAGGTGGACTTGAAGGGGGGTGTTTTAGGCGGTATAGGAGCCTTACAAGGGATGTACAAGACGTTTGATGGGCGAGTGATATTATTGCGGTCGGATTACACTCCAGTAGTCCCGACTATAGACCTTTTCGAGTTGAGAAGGGGCGCCTCGGGCATTTTAGAGGAAAACAGACTACCGGACAATTTCTTCCAAAGAGTGCGAGAGGAGTTGAGCCACATAAAGATAGATGAAAACTTGAGGGGGCAGAAGATGGGGCTAAAAGGCTTGTCAAAGACCGAGAGGGACGCCCGGTCGGTGCAGGAGGGCTACAACAGGCAATATGTGCTCAGGAAGTTCACGCCCAAATTCCTAAGGCTCAGGTATGGATACGCAAGGCCGACGACCTGGGACATGGGGGTCTGGGACGACCTGGAAAAAAGAGGGAAGCACCAGCCAAAGGATGATTTAGAAGGATACCATAGAATCGAGGCCATAGACCCGAAGACCGGCAAGGCAAGGATATTCACGTTCCCTATCAGGAAGTGAGGTTTATCAGGCCTGTCTTGCCGTCTACTTCCAATGTAGCGCCTTCCTTTATGCCCTCGAAGTTCTTTGTCTGGACTATGCATGGAAGATTCATCTCCCTCGCTATGACAGCGCTATGCGCCAGCGCCCCTCCGCTTGCGCTGACCACTGCGATTATCTTGTCATAGGCCTCAACGAGCTCTGGCGACAGGGTCCTAGACACCAATATCCTGCCATCAAGGTCCTTTGTGAAATCACTCCTTGAGTCGACAAGGACTGCCTTACCTGTTACCCTTGCCTCCCCGGCTACAGGCATGCCATGTATCTGCCGGTCTGACTCGCCCTCGACAAGTTTGCCGTCAACGAGGACAAGCTGGGCAGGCAAATCGAGTTTTAGGTAGGTAGCATACTTCTTTTTCCTCTGTTCTGCAAGGGTTTTGTTGTTTTTTGCATCCCGGAGTTCGGAGGTCTTAAGGAAAAACACTAGATCATCGAGCTTGCTCTCCTTCGCTATCCCCAGGTATGCGAATCTCCGCATGGCCAGGTATCTGGCTGCCAAAAACTTGCTGTTCTCCCTCCAGCGTATGTAGCTGTTCCTTGGTACAGGCACGTTGGCCATCCTCTTAAGGCCCGACTCGTCCTCAAGGAAGCGCTCCTCTGAAATGGCGTAGGGGTTGTTTGCATAGAAGCCGAAGCGCTCCTTGGCGGCCTTGGTATCGCCGCCTTTCAAAAGGTCTACTAACTCCCCTAGCTCACACTCCGACCATGCCGCCGAATCGGCGAGTTTTATCTTCAGGTTATAGGCAATGGAGGAAAGGAAGGAGAACTCCATGCATTTGAGGGCTTTGTTGAGGGATTCCTCCGCGACTAGCAAGGGGTCGTCAAAATCGGTCCTCCAATCCTTTCTGGACTCTTTGGAGAATTTGACGAAGTTCTTCAACGCCTCGTTGGTCTTGAACGCCGTGACCACTGTCGAGGAGGCATGTTTGAAAGTGTCTAGGGGCGCTGACAGGAGCAGGAGTATATTGTCCAAATTTATGGGCCTGACACGCACGAGCTTATTCCCCTTAAAATCATATTTCTTCTTCATGCCGACGGAGTATATGTACTTGTCGATTACGTTCATGCAGAAGTACATCCTCCCGCCGACAACCGGCATATAAGAACCAGTTGGACTGAGTCCTAGACCTAGGTCTTCGTAGAGTTTCCAGGACGGCCCGCCGGGCTCGAAGAGCCTCTCGAAAAACTCCAGCTCAGAGGGTTTCCCGACCGGCAGGAGGTCTGAATTCTCAGTCTCCTCTAAGACGATGACCTTTTCGTATTCAAGCGATTTAAGAGAGCCTTCGATCTCCTGCCTTATGAAGTCTGGTATCATCTAGTTGGAACATGACCCCCCTAATTTGTATTCGCCGGCTACTCTCAGGTCTATCGGGCAGTAGGA
>JAFGQM010000001.1 GCA_016935655.1 Candidatus Altarchaeota archaeon
AAAGGAGCAGTTGACGTCAAGGTCAGTGCTAGAACCGGTACCCTTCGTACAGCTCGTGTTCTTGTAGCAGTTGTCTGGATCGGAAGCGCATGTCTCCGAACCTGTGTTGAGCCATAAGCTGGCGTTTATCTCGTCTATGTCCTCCCAGCCGTTCCTGTCGGTTATGGTGGCATTGCAGTAGATGGTTATCCCCGCCCCCTCGTTCAAATCTATGGGGTCGGTCACGGTAGGCGTCTGAACCCATGGCATCCGGTTTCCTATGCTTACACTAGTCGAGGCCGTGTCAGAGAACACAAAGCCAGCCAAAAACAGGGATACTACCAATGAGGATAGTATCACAAAGGGTATTCTATGATCCATTTTGTTGAGCAAACTCAATTTACAGGGTATATAATGGCTACCTCTATAAAAACTTTTCCTCTCTTCTGATATCGCCGTACTTGTCCTCCGGGCTGAATTTCGGCGGTGCTGCGGACATGGTCTTCACATCGCACTTGGGGCAGATGCCCCTTAGTGTGTAACCTCTGCATTTCGGGCAGACCTTTATCAGGGTTTTCATTTCAGCTCCCTCTTGAACTCGGCCTCGACGCCCAGGGCCTTGGCAGATCCCAAGACCTTCTCATAGCAGCCCTTCATTATCTTCTCAGCGGTCTTGTAATCGGCCGCCTTCACCTCGATCCTGTAGTTGGGCGGGGAGACGTAGGTTATCGAGCCTTCGATGTCCCCCGTGAAGGTCTTTTCCCCCTCCGTAAGGGCTTTCTTAATCTTGGTTATGCCGTCGCCGTCCTCTGACGTGAGCACCAGGTAGCCCATGATCCCCACCTGGGGGGGCTTTATGCTGTTCTTTATCTCCTTTAGTATGGTCTTCCTGAGCTTCTCGTCCTTTATGTAGTCTTTCAGGTCCTCTGTTTCAAGGGAGACGTCAGAAAACGCGTTGTATAAGGTGCCATAGTCCTCCTCGAGCGCATTCGCGAACAGCTCCCTTAGCTTCTCGACAGGCGTGTTGGAGACCTTGGAAAAATGAGAGAGCAACTTTTGTGACCTTTTTTCGAGCTTGAACTCCTTAAGCTTGTTCCTTCGCTCGCTCTCGTTGACGTTCTTTAGGCTGAGGTCTATATGGCCCCTTTCCCTGTTCACCCTAAGGACCTTCAGAACCGCCTTCTGCCCTTCCTTTAGGTAGTCCCGCGGGTTCTTCACCCACTTGAGCGAGAAGTCCCTTATGTTGACTATGCCCTGCTTGTTGTCGTACTCCTCAAGCCTGACAAAAGCCCCATAATTGACCACCCTTTCGACGTTGGCTACTACAAGTTCCCCTACCTGTGGGTATCGCTCCTCCATCTCAGTCAAAGGCCCTGCTTGTGGTACCGAGAACCGTGGCCTTGCCGCCAGTGGGCTTGGCCAGGAGGGCGTTGCACACCAGACAGTTCACCCTCGCAGAGGCTTTGTCGAACACTATCTGCTGGTTTCCACAATTCTTGCATTCCACCTTCAAAAACTTGCTCCTAGGCTGTTGTATTGTTTCCATAGTAGATCATCCCAAAGCGCTATCGACTAGTTGTAGAAAAGATTTTATGTTGAATTTTTTGTCGCTTGTTTTATTAAAATCCTCAAAGTTCGTGGTGCATGTGGGGCATGCCGCAGTTATCAGGGCCTTCTTCTTCGGGGAGCCCTCCAGCCTCATGCCGGCCATCCTCAGCCTGAGGGCAGGGAAAGGAGTGTAGTCGCCGCAGCAGTCTGTGTCCTCCCTGTTGTTGCCGAACTCGAGGACCTTGTAGCCCAGGGCGCGCAAGACCTCCCGAGGCTCATCGATCACCTTCCCGTACCTGGCCAGGTAGCACGGGTCATGGTACACTACCTCGCCCCTGGCGGCCCGACTGATTTGCATTGCGACCAGCCTCTCCGATATGACCTGGCTTATGTGCCTCACTGGAGCCTTGTGGTAATGCTTCAATAGATAAAAACAACGGCCGCAGCCCACGATTACGTATTTCTTGGTCCCCAGAAGACCACTGGCCTCTTCCACCGCCTTCATTATTTCGTTGTCGTCCCCCTGGGCGAAGGAAGAACAGCCGCAGTCGAATTCGCGGGTGTCAAAGGGTATCCTGAGCTTGGTCAAGACCCTCTCTGCCGCCGCAAGTTCTTCATGGCCGCCAGAGCAACTACCACAGCCCATGTGTAGGAGTGCCTTTGACTTGAACAGGTCATCTAGTATCATCGTGGATTCTATAGGTTATACGGGGAAGTGAGAAATATCAAATCCTACTTCAACAAGACTGCATTGACTACCCCGTCCTGGGACGCCCTGGAGGTTACCCTGGCCTTGCCAAGCTCAGTCTCGACTATGGCCCCTTTGCTGATGATATCCATCCTCTTGAAGTCCTTGTTCGCCGGATTGTCAACGACTGTCTTTATCTCGACCCGCTTCGCCTTGCCGCCCTCTGAGACGTTGGCGAATTTGGCCTTGGTCAGGACAGTCTTTTTACCACCGCCCTTCGTGGAGAGGGTCTTTCTTGCCTCCTTCTCATCAGCGCCGTGGGCAAGATGCGTGAGCCTGGGGTCTGCACCCAACTCGGCCTTCTCCTTCTTCCTGCCCTTCAGTTTCGTTTTCCTACCCTGGAACTGAGCCATTTTGCGGTAAATTTGAGTGTTTAGGTATAAATACCTATTTTATATTGCGTTCGGCCAGCTTCTTCGACAGTATGGCAAAACAGAGGTCCAAGAGCTCCTTTTCGTTGCCTTTGAAGGTGCCGTTTATGCTTGCGGCCGCCACATGCCCGCCACCAGAGCCCCTTATAGCCCTGGCGATCTCGGGTATGAGGTCCTTTGACAGATGTATATCGGTCTTCTTCACGAATGTATTCGATGCGCGGATGCTGACCCTGGCCTCGTCCTTCTTCTTCGAGCAGACGAATACCACGTCCGCGCCTATTTTCACCAACGCCCTGGCTGCAGAGGCCTCGAAGGAGCTGACATGGGAGAGCCCGACTATCCACTCCCCCAAGCGCTGGATCTCAAGCCTGGATGCGGCCTTCAGATGCGCTATCTTCCTTGAGGGCTCGGTGGGTATGGAGATGAACTTCAAAACATCAGGGTACTCCATCTTGCTCTTCTCGAGCAGTTCGGCTATTATCCGGAGTGTGACAGGGCGCGCGAACTGGAGATGCGCTGTATCTGTGACTATCCCCGTTATAAGGGCAAGGGAAACGTTCTCACTGAAATCGAAGCCATCCTTCTTCAACAGCCTGAACACTATCTCCGAGGTGGACGTGCTGTCGTCCTCTGACAGGTATATCTCGCACAGCTTGCTGAACTCCTCGTCCGGTACGTGATGGTCTATGGCGAATATCTTGCCCCGGAAGTTGGCCAGGTCCACGTATCTCAGTTGGGGCAATGAGGAGGTGTCTACTACTATCACCATGTCGACGCCATCCAGGAGGGGATTTATCTCGATGGTGTACTTGAGTTTCTTTATCAGGTTCCTTCCGAGGGCATTGACCCCGCCCACGGCAGCCATTCTGGCCTCTAATCCTTTGCTTTTGAAGTACTCGTACAGGGCTATGGACGAACCGACTGCATCGGGGTCAGCATTCAGATGTGATAGTATCAGGACATTCCCCCCAGAAGCCACCACATCCCGAAGGATGTTACTCATGCCGCTACTGGGCTATGTCAGGAACGTCCTGGACACCCCTAAGACCGGATTGTAGATCCTTTTGCAAATCCTGGAGTTTGGTCGCAAGCTTGTGCTCCTGGCCCTCCAGGACCTTTACCCTGGCCTCGGCCGATGAGCCCCTCTCCTCCATGTCCTTCTTCAAGGCCGTCTTGTTGGACTTTATGAGGATAGGTCCCACGGATTTGTATACGTCGCCTGTCGATGCCTGCAACTCTGT
>JAFGQM010000018.1 GCA_016935655.1 Candidatus Altarchaeota archaeon
CCTATAAGCCTGCGCATCTTTGTGCGCAGTTCCTCAAGCTGTTTTTCGCTGGCGCCGCCCTCCGTGTCCTCCCGTATCCTCGTCCTAAGCGCATCGACCCTCCTGTCGACACTCTCCAATCTCCTCGTGGTATCAGTCTTCGCATTTTTGAGCCTGGCCGCAAGATTGCCCCTGCCAGTCCTCCTGTAATTCTTACTCCGATCCACGTGATATCCCCTCTTTTTTTGATAGTATCTCCCCCAGCTAGCCCTTCCTTTCTCACTCTGGTCATACTTCCGTTTACTGATTCTCATCCCCTCCTTATGTTCTTTCTCACTGCCCGTATACGAGAACCTCATCCTTGAGAGTTCGTATGGCTGGTGAACTTGGTGCCCCTGCTCGTTGAGCCACCTTACTATGCCAATACCTGCATCCGGGCTTATCTTCCTTATACTGCCGTTCACACTAATCCCCAACAAGCTGGTCTGTGAGCCGTCCATCGACAGCGTTTTAAGCCTTGCATTCGGGACGAATTTCTCCAGATCCAAGAGTACGACTTCACCCTCTCCCAGCATCTTTCTATACGTACTTCTAACCCTTTCGCGTACTTTAGGAAGTCCTATATCCGCAGGAACCTTTACCCTCTTGACAACCTCGGCCGTCGATTCAACCGGCTTTCTGGTGGCCAGCCTTACCGTATCCCCAGCCCTCCTACTAGGGGTTATGACGACCGCCCTGTTCCCGTCAAGTGCCAACCTTACCCTCGTGCTAAAGCCGCTGTACCTGGGCTTCCCCCGTTCCTCGTTCCTTCCCTGGATTACCCTCAACCAATCCGGCTGGTGAGCACTGATGTCCTGCTTGGCGAGACCGTCCAATATAGGCTCTGTAGCATCCCCCGTGACTTTCCTCAACACGTTCCTGTTCCCTATCCCCAATAGGCACTTTGTGCTTCTGCCGTCAGAGAACCGGTTCAGTTCCTCCGCTGCCCTGAACTTGCTGAGGTCTAGCACCACCACCCTTTTATTCCTCAAAAGTTTCCTGTAGAAGCTCCTTTGGTTTCTGCCCAATAGCGGCATCTGCGTATCCTCGGGGAGCTTGACCCGTTTTACGACGTCATCCAAGGATTTTATAGGCTTTTTAGTCCTCAACTTAACGGCTTCGGCCTTCGATTTCCCGTGCTGGATTGTAATCAAACTCCTACTGTTCCGCCTTATCCTTATGACCTTACCCGGGCCTAAAACCGGTCTTGGCATTTTGTTTAGTAAACTAGTCAAAGCTTAAAACCGTTTCGCCTATCTCTTGACAAGCCTAGTCTCGTTCAACACGCTCTCAAGCTTTTCAACTGCTCTGACAACCTTCTTGTCCTCCCTTCTTCGAATACCTTTGGGAGCAGCTTCTAGGGCCTTTTCTACATCATCGCCCTTTTTTATCAATTCGTCCCGGTAGGCTTTCCATTGCCTGAGCCTGGCCGGGCGGACGTCTTCCGCATTCTTGATGCGCTCCCCTATCCTGTCGACCCGCATCTCTATACTTTCGATTCTCCTTTTCGCAGTCTGTCTTGCCGTGTGTAGGCGGTCGGCCAATTTACCCTTCCCAGTAGCTCGATACGCCTTGTTTTTTCTTCTCCCTTCATCCCTGGTCCTCTCCCGGTAGGCCCTTTCAGTGGCTTGCCCCAACTCACTTGCTTTATACTTTCTTTTCGCGGTTTTCTTACCCCGTTTGTGCTGCTCTTCAGTTTGTGTATATGTGAACTTCATCCTGGACAGTTCATAAGGGTGATAGGCGCTTATCCGCCTTGCCTTCAAGTGCCTGACTATGTTCCTGCCAGCGTTCATCTCCACTTTTCTGATGGTGCCGTTCACCTGTATTCCGAGAAGGCACATGCTCGAGTGGCCTTTTGAGAGTCTTTTAAGTTCGCTTCCAGGCCGTAATTTTTGCAGGTTTAAAAGAACCACTTCGCCTTCACCAAGCAATCTCCTGTAAGCCTTCTCCTGCCAGGGCGTCACACCTCGCAATGCTATATCGCTCGGCACTTTCACTCTTTTAAGGACTTCGTCAAGGGACCGGATGCCGTTTCTGGAAGTTGCGCGGATTGCACCGTTCGAAGCTCCAGGATTCACTACAACAGCTTTTCTCCCGTCCAAACCCACCCGGATGTTCATACTAATCTTCTTTTTGGCCGGTCTCTCGCCATTGGCCCTTTCTTGTATCTTCCCCAGCCACTCCGGATGATGGGCGACAATCCCCCGTTTACCAAGGCTGTCGAGTATGCCTTCTCTAGCATATCCTGTGATCTTCCTCAGAGTGCCATTGACACCTATGCCCAATAAGCAATTCCTGGAAAACCCGTCGGAGAATTCCCCCAACCCATCGGTTTCCTTGAACCTGCTTAGGTCGAGCAGGACGACATTGCCCTGGCTTAGCATGTCCCTGTAATATCTTCTTTGATTCTTCGTTATCTTTGGCATCGGGACGTCTGGTGGAATTTTTACTCTCCTGAGCACGCTGTCGACACTAGAAACAGGTTTTTTCGTGATCAGCCTTACTGCGTCAGCCTCGGACCTTCCGGTGTTTATCGTGATTGTGTTTTTATTGTTGCGCTTTATCCTTATGGTCTTTCCAGACCCTCTTGCTTTGACCATGGCCTAGGCTTAATATGTTAGGTCCTATTCGCTCCTTTTCCGATGAGCCTTGTTCTATCAAGCGCTGATTCCAGCATATTTGCACCCTTTTCCAATCTCTCATCACTCAGCCCCTTTGAGGTTTTCGGCGCTTTATCCAAGGCCTTCTGCAGCTCGTCTCCTTTTCCGATGAGCTGCCGCATCTGCGCGCGAAGGGCTTCTTGCTTGCTATTGTCTTCAGTCCCCAATCCCCTCCTCAAAGTCGTCAGTTTATCATCTATCCTCCCGAGCCTGACCTTGGCGTTATGCCTGGCTGAACTCAACCTCACGAACAAAGCTCCCCTAGGACTTTTTCGGAACTGCTCGTTCAGGTCCAGAAGGCGTTCTCTTTCGCCGCCCCAGTAACGGTCCTGCTTTATGCGCCTCATCGTGGCCTTCCCTCTTGGGCTGTTCTGGTATTTCCTCCTGGCGGTCTCTCTCCCCCTCTCGTACTCATCCCCAGTTCCAGTGTAGGAGAAATTCATCCTGGAGAGGCCATAAGGTTGATGCGTCTGATAGCCATTTTCATTCAGCCACCTCACAATGCCAGTCGCATATTCATAGTTCACCTTTCTAAGGACGCCATCGACCCCCACACCCAAAAAAGCGTTCTTGGAGTTGCCGCTTCTCAGTCTCCTTAAATCCTCATTGACTATGAATTTCGAAGTATCCAAGAGGACTGCATCTCCTTCCGCCAATGCGTTTCTAAGACTTTCTACCCGGCCCTTCCTGGATCCGGGCAAGGCCACATCGCTGGGCACTTTGACTCTCCTAACCACCTGGTCAACAGAATCCAAAGGCTTCCTTGAGGTAAGCCTTATGGCGTCAGCATTTGCTCTTCCCGGGTTGACCACCACGGTATTCCTGCCCCGTAGTGTAACCCTGACATTCCTACCGAGCCCTTTTGGGGTTTGCCTTGGCATCTTCCGGGTCTGGGAACAGTTCTTGGGTTATATTAAATCCTTGGTCAGCTCTTTTGCAGTAGCGGTTATGTCTTTGGCTTGGTACAACGCCCTGCCGACTATCGCATGCCACCTTTCGCCGGCCACGCGCGCTGCCTCGGTTATCTCCCCCCCCTGCGCTATCAGGCCTGGGGAGTAGAACACTGGGTTTATGTCTTTGAGCATCTCCCTGTAAACCTTAATCCTGTCCACCCTGTTCCCCGGAACCACAAAATCCCTTATGCCCTGTTTTGCGGCGTTTGTGTAAATCTCTTCCACACCCTGGTCAGTCATGTAACCGCCCTCAGAAATCTTGAACATCTGGTGGGTCATCTCCCCGCCTACTATGACCTTCAGCTTCTGCTCCTGGCAGGCGGCTATCCACGTTCTCCCTGTGGCGGGCCCGACCAAGGGAAACAAAATGACGGCATCGACCTTCGCCTTCTTGCAGACCTGCGCGAACTTGCCCCCGATGTCAGGGATGTCTGTGGCCCCCTTCTGGTGGTCGTATATGATTGGCAAATCGGTAAGTTTTTTTATAGATTCGACGACTGCCGGCAGGCCGTTGCTTATTACAAGTTCGAACCCCACCTTGTAGCCGCCTATGCCCTCGATCTGGCAGGTCTTCTCCACGATCTCCTGCAGCTCCTTCAGACTCGAAAAGTCACAGGCAGGTATTATGCTCTTGCTGCGTTTTATTATCTCATCCATATCGATTGCCCTTCCAGGCCGAAATTGCACTACTTTTAAGGGTATAAATAGAAAAACTACCGATGGACATAAAGCCGATATATAGCGGCGGGGTCTCCTCGAACGCCTATCTGATCTTGGCGGACAAGACAGTATTGGTCGACCCGGGCATGGACGAGAACGCCCTACTGCGATTGCCCAATATAGACATAATAATAAATACCCACTGCCACTTC
>JAFGQM010000019.1 GCA_016935655.1 Candidatus Altarchaeota archaeon
GGGCTTGCTGTGTCTGACCATCCAACTGAATCAAATCGCCTAATTCCTCGGGTATCCCAAAGCCGTCATAGAAGTAGCCGGCATCCTCCACATGCATCAAATTCCCGCTGCCTGAGCCGACGGTCTTTGTGAGGAAGATCCCTGTATCTCTCATGGGGCTGTTCTCCTGGAGGTGAAAGTCATGGTTTGCAGAATCGACAAACTGAGGGTTAATTTCAATATTGTCCTTAAACAAAGCCGGATGATTTTCCTGCCACCAAGACAAAGGATGCTGTGGTGGATTTGAGTTGGAATTCCTGCTGCCATAGGTTATCGTGTAAGAATCCCCGACCTGATTCCCAAATATGTTGTTTGTATCAAACACAAAATCGGTAAGCCGGCCTGTGAGTATCTGGACTGGCTTTCCTGCCAGCTCGATGTACCAGGACCATCTCATGTCGTTCCTCACGAAGATGCTTCTCATCAGGATGTTGTTCTTAAGGACCTGGTCAGCGAAGTGGTACGCTGTAGAACCGGAGATTTCCACACCTGCGAAGTCGGTCTCGTAAAAGACATTGTTGTATACCCGATTATGGAGGTTATAGGTGGCTTCCGCAGAGTAAAGAGTCAAGCTCAGGCCAGGCCCGACAGTGTCATAAAAAAGGTTCCTCCTGATTATGCCGTTTTGACCCGCATACTGGATGCCCGAATACGGCGAGCTGTCGCCGCTAGAGGGGACGTACGCGAAGGTGTTGTTCTCCACCAGGTTATATTTTGTCGAGTTGAGGATATCGAACTGGTGGTCAAAACCAGAACCATCACAATCGTATATCTCACCGATCTTCTGCCATTCATTATAGAAATAATTGTTCCTGATGACGTTATAATTGCCGCATTTGATTGCCCAAAGTGTGTGCTTGGCCTTATAAATCTTGTTTCCTTCGATTAGGTTCTTGTCTGACTTGTGAAGCGCCAGATTGTCCTGGGTACTATCCTCGATTGTGTTGTTTATGATTTTATTGTATGTGGCCTCCTGGAAGAAAAGACCCGTTTTCGAACTCCCTCCAGAGTCAATGGCCCTGGAGAAGTGGTTGTTCCTTATTATATTGTAATGTGCATTCAATGCGTACATCCACCTGCGTACATAGTCTATGCTCAATCCGTCGATGATTACGTACTGCCTGTTGGAGATGTCTATGGCGGGAGCCATGGTCGCCCCAGTTATTGTAACTGTCTCATCCCCATAGTTAGTAAACGTTATATACGCCTCGGCCACACCTGACTTTTGGGGTATCAGTGGCTCATTGTATGCCCCACCCTTTATATAGACCGTATCGCCGGGGCCCGCAAGGCTTGCAGCCTGCGCTATGGTGCAAAAGGGGTCTGCGAGTGTGCCTATGCCAGAACCATCACAGCTGTCGTCCACATAGTAGTCTGTGGCCAAGGAATTAGAAGACAGTGACAAAACTGCGACCGAAATCAGGGCATATCTTAGCAGATTCATTGGGTTTGCAGAGTATTATCCAATAGAACCTTAAAAATCGGTGCTTTTATTCATAGGGTGCTATAAGTATCTATAAGTATATATAAGTATATATAACAAGCCCGATAATTAATACAATGCTGCCGTCTATCTTGATTTTTTTGCTGTCCTTGGGAGTACTGGTAATCGCTAGCAGGTGGGTTATCGCCGCCTCGATCAAGATAGCCGAGTACTTCAAGATAGCAGAGCTTGCTTTGGGTTTCCTGCTGATAGCCTTTGCCACTTCCTTCCCGGACTTCATAGTTTCCACTACCGCCTCATATGAGGGGATGGGTGGGATAGCCCTGGGGGACGTCCTCGGCTCCAGCATCGCCAACATCTGCCTTGTCCTCGGTGCGGCCGCACTCATCAGGACTATACATATAAAGAGGGAACAGACGCTTGAGAGCGCAGAACTCCTGCTTCTTATAACCCTGATACCCCTGATACTCCTCACAAGGGAGGAGATAGGACGGCCTGAAGGCCTCATACTGATAATAGTCTTCCTTTTCTACGCCCTGTTCGCGATAAAGGAAAAGTTCACAATGGGCTTGAAGGAGGGCGTGACAAAGAAGGAATGGAGCAGGGCTGTGGTAATGTTCGTCATAGGGATCGCTCTGACCCTCGTAAGCGCGCACTTCATCATAGGGTCGGCGTCTGACATGGCCAGGATACTCGGCGTAAGTGAAGCGCTTATAGGCATGACCATTGTCGCCTTCGGAACGACACTTCCAGAACTGGCGATCGACTTCACTGCCATAAGGACCGGCCACTCCGCCCTGGCCATCGGGGACATTTTCGGGAGCTGCGTCATAAACCTCACGCTCGTATTGGGCGCGGCCGCACTAATAAATCCGCTCTCGAACGGCGTTATGGTGTTTACGACCGCAATAACCTTCTTAGTGGGGGTAAACATATTCCTCTGGTACATACTGATGAAGCACGAGGGCATAACGAAGAGGTATGGGCTAATGCTACTTTTGGCGTACATAATATTCATAGAGGTAGAGACCATCTGGGCCTTCAACGCCGGCTAGGGAGGGATTTTAATTTCTAAAGTATCTAAATTTAGGCTTTTAGAGGGTGTTTTGTCTTAAGGCAAAGATGATGTGGCTAATGGGCCTGTAGCTCAGCCAGGTCAGAGCGCTGGTCTTATACGGGTAAGGGCGCCTCGCGCGCTCTTATAAGGTACTCCCTAGTGGAGTCGAGCTCTGAGTCAGCCGGAGGTCCTGGGTTCGAACCCCAGCAGGCCCACATCTTAATTTTTACTTGTAGGTCTCGACTCTTTCAGCCCTAAGCAGGTTGTTTCTATTTTTATGCATATACCCATGATATATAGGAATGGCCAAAAAGAGAGCGATAGATCGCGGAATTCTTCTTGCGACATATCTGATGGCAGCAGGTTTTGGAGCAGGTTTTGGTGCGACATATGGCGGATGGAAGTTAGACAGAAGCCCTGAAAGTGATAAATACTTTCGTGATGCAAGAACCATCCGTGATCGAATGATAAAGGAAGGAGTCGCCCCACCGGATGCACATCAAATGGCTTATTGGGGTGTCGAGCAGTTTAAACCTGAAAAGCTTTCACCTGAGACGAGGGCGATGATACGAGAGCATATGACGTTTGTAAAAAAGCATAAAACCAATATGAACGTTGCGATGAAGGGTGGTGCGAAAACAGGTGCCGCCATGGGCCTGCTAGGTGCCGCAGCAATTCATGCCGGAATTGGAGCAAAACGACGTAGAAAGGAACAACGCTCCACAAGAAGGCCACGGTAAGCCGTATCCCACATACACCCCTTATTATAACACCGATTCCCCCACTTTTCTGTAATTCTCCAGCGCACCCTATAGCAAATATTCATCTTTTTTACCTCATAATGCCAAAATTAAGCCGTATTCTTATTTGGTGGATATAGGTTATGGAACCATTCAAACCTCTGGAGCTGGAGAAGGAGATTTCGGGGTATTGGGGCAAGATCAATCTGTTCAAGCTGACCCAGGAAAGGAACAGGAAGGGGAAGAAGTTCTTCTTCCTGGACGGGCCGCCATATGTCAACGGGGAGCCGCATATGGGCCATGCGCGCACGCGCGCAATTAGGGACCCGATCCTCAAATACAGGGTCATGAAGGGCCAGAACGTGAGGCTCCAGCCGGGCTATGACTGCCACGGCCTGCCCATAGAGGTCAAGGTGGAGGAGGAACTGGGTTTCAGGACAAAGGATGAGATAATCTCTTACGGCCCAGAAAAGTTCATAGAGAAGTGCAGGGAGCGCGCAACACATTTCGTAGGCGTATTCAATGACTTTTACAAGAGGATGGGCCTCCACTGGGACTTCGAGCATCCCTACAGGACCCTGGACAATGATTACATATCCTCATCATGGGCCTTCTTCAAGGAGGCGGATAAGAAGGGCCTGCTCTACAGGGGCAAGGCCACCACCGCCTGGTGCCCCAGGTGCCAGACCGCCCTGGCGGGATACGAGGCGACAGACGAGTACAAAGACGTCTCAGATTTCTCTATTTATGTGAAATTCCCGATTGTCGGTAAACCGAAGGAGTTCATTCTGATTTGGACAACCACACCATGGACGCTCCCAGCGAATCTGGCCGTGACTGTGAACCCGAAATATGAATATGTCTATGTCTGTGTAGGTTATGAGAAGTGGCTCATGGCAAAGGAGCTGGTGGAGAAGGTTATGCAGGACTGCGGAATCGAGGGTTATAGAATCAGCGGGCCTGATGAGATAGCGCCCTCTGGCGTACTGGGCAAGGAGCTTGAGGGGCTCGAGTACGAATATGTCTTAGATGATTTGGTACCTGCGAATAATCAACTAAGAAAGGATCATAAAAAACTCCACACGGTCTTAGTCGGCGATTTCGTCACTCTTGAGGATGGTACGGGAATCGTCCACACCGCCCCGGGCCATGGGCAGGAAGATTACTCAGTCGGCGTCAAATATGGGCTGCCTCCCTTTTCTCCAGTTGGTGAGGACGGGAAATACACGGAAGAGGGCGGTGAGCTGAAGGGCATCTATGTGAAAGATGCAGACGATATTGTTATTGAAAATCTCGAAAGAAAGGGTTACCTGGTCGCAAAGAAGAAGATCGTCCACAGATATGCCCACTGCTGGAGGTGCAAGACCCCGATAATCTACAGGGCCTCAGGCCAGTGGTTCGTGAGCATCGAGAAGATCAAGGACCTGATAATCTCTGAGAACAGGAAGGTCAACTGGGTGCCGGACTGGGCGGGAGAGAAGAGGTTCCAGAACTGGATCGAGGAGGCGAGGGACTGGTGCATCTCAAGGCAGAGGTACTGGGGCATACCCCTGCCCATATGGGAGTGCGAATGCGGGCATTATGAGGTCATCGGGGGCTTTGATGAGCTCAGGGAACGAGCTATTTCCATGCCCAAGGGCGAGCCGGATCTTCATGTTCCGTATACAAACAAGATCAAGATAAAATGCGGGAAATGCGGGGAGGAGATGGCGCGCGTCCCGGACATAACAGACATATGGTTCGAGTCGGGAGCCGCGACATGGGCTTCCTTAAACTACCCGAAGGACAAGACGTTCAAGGAACTATTCCCTGTGGATTTCATAACCGAGGGCCTCGACCAGACAAGGGGCTGGTTCTACACGCTGATGTGCGAGGGCATCGTCATGTTCGACAAGGCCCCCTATCTAAACGTGTTGATGAACGACTGGGTCCTGGACAAGAACGGCGACAAAATGTCCAAATCGCTCGGGAACGTCGTGGACCCGAAGGACGTCATGGGCCAGTATGGGGCTGACATCATGAGGTTCTACTTGCTTAGAGAAGTCCAAGTGTGGGACAAGCTGAAGTTCAACCTAGAGAACGTCAAGATAATATACAGGCTGTTCAACACCCTCTGGAACTGCTACCAGTTCGCGGCCACGTACACTGTTGCCGACAAGTTTTCCCCGGAGAGCCTAGACGTCCCGGAGCGCAGGAAATCCCTGAGGATCGAGGATCGATGGGTCCTCTCAAGGCTTGCCACGGTCAGGGGAGAGGTCACAAAGAACCTGGAGGCATTCACGCCCTACGAGGCCGTGGTCCTGCTGGACGACTTCATACTGAACGATTTGTCAAGATGGTACATAAAGCTCATAAGGGACCGGACATGGGTGACTGCCCCAGACGGAAAGGACAAGACGAACGCTTTCCTAGTGCTCCATAAGGTCCTGCTCGACCTAAGCAAGCTGATGGCGCCGTTCGCGCCGTTCATCTCCGAATATCTGTTCAGGGCCTTGACAGGGGGGGAAAGTGTCTTCCTATCAAACTGGCCGGAGTCTAAAGAGAAGCCTGACAAGGAACTGGAAGCGAATATGGACCTGGCCAAGGAGCTGGTCGAGCTCATCAACGCCGCGCGCAACGACGCGGGCATAAAGCTGCGATGGCCTGTGGAAGAGGTCGTGCTTGTGACAAAAGAAGAGCTGAAAGTCAAAGATGTCAAGGGCCAAATAGAGATGATGTCAAATGTTAAGGAAATCTCATTTTCAAAAAAAGAGCCTAAGGGCGACTATGTCAAAAAGGAGTTCTCTGTTGGGGTCCTGTTCCTGAACAAGAAAAGGTCTAAGGAATCCATAGAGGAGGGCTACGTCCGCGACCTCATAAGACAGATGCAGAACATGAGGAAGAAGGAGAATCTGAAGGTCTCGGAGTTCGTGGTCATGAAGGTCTCGACCGACAAGGAGTTCGCAACTGTCGTGAAGAAATTCCAGGAGGAGATAAAGGAGAGCACGAGCGCCAGCAAGGTGGAAGTGGGCGAAGGCAAGCCGTCATCGTTTAAGGAAGAGGTCCAGATTGGCGAGAGAAAGGTCTGGATAGACTATAAAAAATAGGAAATGGCTGACAAGGATTTGGACAAAATAATGCGCGCGCATGCCGCGGAGAACGCGCTCCAGTACGGCAAGGCCAGGGCTGATACGGTCCTAGCCAAGGTCCTCAAGGAGAAGCCAGAATTGAGAAAAGAGGCTAAGGAGCTGATAAGTGAGGTCCAGAAGATCGTTGAAGAAGTCAACAA
>JAFGQM010000020.1 GCA_016935655.1 Candidatus Altarchaeota archaeon
CTGTTAGGCTTTGCATTTATAATAGTACCAAATCCCATAGTAATATCTTTAACGAAGTTAGTTAATCCAGAAGCACTTGAGTTATTGTTTCCCCCATTGTTTGTGTTCATAGCTGGGATTATATCAATAATAATAGGTTTTGTTCTACTGCCATCAAAGGATTGAGCTCATTTATCATGGACAACCCGACCCTTACCCTACAGAAGAATAAGATAGATTTAGAAGCTCAAGTGCTAATTCATGAGAGAACCCTTTATGCTACTGCTATGTTTGCCGTTCCTTTGGCAATTCTCAGTATGTCGTGGGTAAATGAAACTAATCTTGGTGGTATTTTAATAAGTGCAATAATTACTTTTTACTATATATGGGACTTGAGAGATAAGAAAGATGAAGAACTAAGGAAGAAAATTGATGAGATTAACACTTTAATACCTTCTCAATTGCCCCAAAGTCAGGCTTAATCTCCAATTCATGCATCTCTTGAATCAACACACATATATTATGAGCTATCAGCTTACAAAGCAACTCGTTCTCTTGAGCGACCTTGTTCTTTGATTTCAGCTTATCCCCGAACTTCGCCTTGACCATCAGGAAAGCGGTTTCCACGTTGCTCCGCTTGTGGTAGTGAGCCATGAACTCCTCGTTCTTGTATTGGAAGAGGTAGTACATCTTCTTCCAGATAGGCGAGCTACCTCTTGTCCTAGTGCCTCTGGCATTCTCCTTGAAGGGGACATAAGGAACGCCCCCTAGCTCGTCGACTAATCCGAGGTTGTCCCTGCTTGAGTAGGCCTTGTCAGCCGAAACTTCCTTGAGGTCGAACCCGCTGTCGTGAGCCGTCTTGACCAGCGGGCTGAACTGAGGGCAGTCTGCTCCGTGTTCCCCCGTAATCTCAGCCGATGCTATCACGTTGGTCTTGGTTCCAACCATGATGTGAGCCTTGAGCCACTTGTGCTGCTTCCCGATCTTGTGCTTCTCCCTGCAATAATCGTCGAACTGGGTCGTCCTGAACCCACTTGAGTCCACCGCGAATTGGGTTTCTACGCTCTTCAAGGGAAGTGCCGAGAGCGTCAACAGCTTGTTTAGGATGGGCATTACGTCCTTCCTGTTGAGAATCCTGTTGACGGTGTTGTAGTTCGGAGCCTTCTCTATCTGCCCTCGCTTCTTGGCGTTCTCGTAGAGCGTATGCGCGCGCCTGCTTGAGAGCTTGGAGTAGACCTTCTGTATCGTGCAGAACAGGCTTTCCCTCAAGCTCAGGTTAGGCCGTCCTCTTCCCCCCCTATCGGCTCTTCCACGCTTTGCACCAAATCCCTCAGCAGGTTGTCGAATAGCTCTATCTCGCTTGTTTGAGCCTTCGTGTAGGCCGACCAGTTCTGCGGGTAGCTCACCCTCTTCATCTGCGTAACCGTCATGTTGCCTAGCTTGTCCTTCTCGAACTTGAGGAAATACTCCACCGCGTACTGGTGTTTGCATTTAATATGCCTAGTTTGACAGTCGGGACATGTGCAAGTCGGTTGAAACTCGCCGAAATCCACCTTGTAGGTTCCGCTGCCGTATTGGGAAGGCACGATATACGTGTTAAGACCCTCCCTCCTAATGTCGCTCTTTTGAGCGATTTCGAGGCCTCTTTGCTGCCTCCCGTCCATAAGCTCTTGGTTCATCTTTACCACCCATTAGTTATATACCTATAGGTATATTAGCAGTTGGTATATAAAAACCTTTTCGGACAATGGAAAGCATGCGTTCTAGTATAATATTAGTTTATATATAACAAAGCTATAATACTAAAGGGTAAAAATGGCCAAAAAAGTGTCTTTGATGGGGTATAGGTGTGAGCGTTGCGGGCATGAATGGTTGCCTAGAACTGAGGACGCCCCGAAGGTCTGTCCGAAGTGCAAAAGCCCGTATTGGGATAGGAAAAGACAAAGAGGATGAGTTTTACATTTACCATCCTACAATAACCAATCCAACCCCCAATAGGCACATAGTCTTCCTTTTGACTGACGCTACTACAAGTGACATTCCCAAAAGCTTTACCAACAGCTTTATTTGTTCGAATTCCATTTTTTATAATTACATAAACTGCACAGTATTTATACGCTTACTATTTAAAAACAAAAACTGAGCAGCTATAAGACTTATTTTGATAGGTTTTTATAGATAGACCTTCAAAATATACACTAATAATGGCAAAAAAAGAAAAATATAAAAACTTCAAAGATATACTAGAAGAAACTCATTATACACGACACAGTTCCAAAGTTAAGCGGATTTTAGAGAAAGAACAAGGGGAAATAAAATCATATACCAAAATGATGTCTTTGGCTTATGATACTCAGACTAAACAATATTCGACTAGGATTCCACGTAAGGTAGCTGAAGAATGGGGGTTGCCACAGGAGGCTGATTGGGAAAAGTTAAAGGTAAAAAATCCCAAAGTTTTGTTTACAATGACCCTTTCTTCGCCTTATGAAGAGAAAAAAGTTGAAACTAGTGTTGGATTGGTGTATGAAAAATGACCTTAACTAGAAACGAAAGGGCGGTTATTGATGTTCTTATTTGGGCTAGACGTAGGCTTCCAACAAGAGTGATAGCAAGGTATGCGAGATTAGCATATAGTTCCGCATATAATAGTTTAGAGTCACTTCACTCGAAAAGATATTTAAGACGTGAAAAACGAGGCAGAGCGGTTTACTGGTGGATTCATGAATAACAAAATTATTAAATAATTCAGGTAAAAGAGGCTTTGCTCATGTTTTTATTACCCAAAGCGATAGAATAACGCTTATTCTCTGCTTCTGAAGATGAATCCTGAAAATGAGAGAATTCTGGTTGTTGGAGTTCTCGTGATTGTCGCCATAGGTGTCATAGGTTGGCTTGTAATGGGTTCACAAAAAGAACCTGAACCAAAAACTTATTGTGGTGATGGAACTTGCCAACTAACTGAAAGCTGTTCGTCTTGCCCTAACGATTGTGGTGAGTGTTCTCCAGAACCAATACCCATAAAAAATGTTGGTGAATCCTGCACAACCCATAGAGAATGTGGTAGTGGGCAGTGTTTGAACGGTAAATGTGTTTTAAAGACGGTTTCTTACTGTGGGGATGGTGCATGTCTACCACCAGAAACATGCTCAGATTGTCCAGAGGATTGTGGAGAATGCCCCTCACCAGAGCCTTATTGTGGCGATGGTAAATGCAACGGTGATGAGAATTGTCAAACCTGCAACGACGATTGTGGAAGTTGTCCTGAACCCGAATATGATGTGGCATTTTTAGTTAGGGATTCATTCAAAGACACAGGGGACAAATGTATGGAGCTAGACAACAATTATTACTTAGTAGAGAAAACAGGGGTTGGTGATTCTGTATGTACGATTAATTTTCCCTTGGATTTCAAAACTGAAACTAGGGATGTTACGTTTAGCTTTGGTTGTTATGGAGAAGGAACACGCTTTGATTCTCAGGATTATAGTATCCAATACGGCGGAGATTCCGAATGGATGTTAGATGGGGGTCAAGAGGGTTATGGTTCAGTATCAGGATATTTTGGATATGGAACTGCAGATGAATTTATTTTGAGTAATAAAGGGGATTTTGGGACAAAGATTGACTATGTTTCACCCCAAGAGGTACAAGGACAAATCTCACCAGGTTCTGTGAGGTTAATATTACTCCTTGGTTCTGCTGGGAAGGGTACTTTTAACTGTGAGGCAACTGTCGTAAGCTTAAACCCGCCACATAGAGAGAAGAAGTCATTTAAGGTTAAGTTTACATAGTACAACCAACCCTTTTTAAGTCTAGGAATTTAGTAGCAAAATACCTATTTTAGTAGCAAACTAGAATTTAGTAGCAAAGCCATTTCGCGTAGGGAGAAGCCGAGCAACCCGCCCAGCAGGGCTGTGAGAAGCTGGATCGAGCCCATGGTCGTCAAAAAGAGCGCGGGGACCGCCGAGAGCGAGACTAGAAAGAACGCAGCTGAGAACAAGAAGCCGGACTTGGCGACAGCAGAAACGGTCAGTGAGCCCAAGTAATTGAGACCGCGCTCCACGTACAGGGCCCTAATCCCAAGGACCAGGATGGCGTTCCCCACCCATATGAAGGGCAGCATCAGGACCAGATACGGGGTGAACGGGCCGAAGACCAGACCCCTGGACAAGACCGCAATCCCCGGTGCGAGTATGAGCGGGCCTATGTGCTTGAACGAGCGCATCTCCATCGCGGCCAGCACCAGGGTGGCGTTGACCACGGTCCCGACCAGTACTTGCGGGTGACCAAGGGTGAAAGGCACCAAAAAACCGACCAAAAGGTAAAGGTAGAAGCGCAGGGCTTCGTGCGCATATCCAGCTGCGTATCTCCCGACTGTTAGGTTCCTTTCGATCATCCGAACATTATATTGAAGTCTTCGACATGTAAAATCTTTTTCGCCTTCTTCCCGAAGGGCTTGCCGAGGTAGAGGTCGTATATCTCCCTCACTAGGGGGTTCTCATGCGCGGACTTGATTATCATTCGCTCGTCATATCTCTCCAGCGCCCTTATCCGCGCGCGCACGTACTTGTCGTTGCCGGCGTTCGGCATCCCGTTCCCGCCGACGCACCCGCCATGGCAGAACATGACCTCGACGAGGTCGTAGTCGCCGTTCTTTCCGTTCCGCAGACCATCGCAAAAACTGCGGATTCCGTTCGGACCCTCCACCATTGCCACCTTTATTCCATATTCCCCACATCTGACCCTGGCCTCCCGTATGCCGTCGGCTATCAGCTCCTCCCTGTAAAGGTGCTCACCTACCTTTCCCTTGCAGTAGAGCGATGTGAAGGTCCTGAGCGTCGACTCGGCAACGCCGCCTGTGGATGCGTATATCGTCCCGGCTGAGGAGGCCATGCCCAGTGGCGAGTCATAGGTGCCATTGTGTAGATTCTTGAGGTTGATCCCCTCCTCCCTGAGCCAGTTAACCAGCTCCATGGCGGTCAGGACGACGTCGGTGCTGCCCTTACGGACCTCCATCTTCTTCGCATAGCAGGGCATCACGGCAGCGATACCGATGTCGCCCAGCTTCTTCTCGTATACCAGATAGCTCTTCGAAAGAGAGCTTATCATCTCCATCGGCGATTTGCATGTTGAGAGGTGATGCACCAGTTCTGGGTAGTTCTTGACGCATATGCCGACCCATGACGGACAGCAGGATGTCAAGAGCGGGAGGTTCCTGCCCTTGTCCATCCTCTCCTTCAGCTCGGCAGCCTCCTCCATTATCCTCAGCTCAGCGCCGAAGTCGGTCTCGAAGACCCTCCTGAAACCGAGCATGTGCAGGGCGGTGACCAGCCTGCCGCCCACGAACTCGCCGGGGGGTACGCCAAACGGTTCGCCCAGAGCGGTCTTCAGCGAGGGCGCGGTCTGTACGCACGCGAACTTCTCGTTTATCAGCCGCCTGGCCTCCTCGACTTCATCCATGGGGTATGTTTCCTGTAGTGTCATAAAAAGGGATGTTTTTAACCCCTGCCGGAGTAAATTACCGCCCATGAAAAGGATGTTTGTTGCCCTGTTGGTGCTGCCACTCGCAGCCGGCCTGACTGAATATGGGTGCCGCCAGCAGGCGGACGAGTGCAGATGGGTTTTCTGCAGGGGGAGCTACGAAGAGTGCCTCTCGGTATGCCGACCGGATGATGAGGATTGCAACTACCTCTGCGGCGTGGATTTCTCCGACTGCAAGAAGGATTGCGAGGGGGCGTACCATAGCTGCCTGAAGTATGTAGATGATACCGAGGTCGTCTCAAACGAGACCACTGAGGATAATGACTCGACTTCGCCCCTAGGCTCCTACATCCACAACGCGGATTACGATCTGTCGGGGGTGTTCTTAGCAGTCCTGGTGGTGCTCGCCATACTGGTGTTCATGGTCTGCTCTAGTAGGAAGGATGCCACCCCCGCATTGCGGGGCGAGAATTAGAGGAAAGGGCGCGTTCTGTTGCGCCCTTCAGCTTGATACCCCAACAAACCCGTTAGTATTGAGGGGGGGTATACATAAAGCTATCGGAGGTCCGTGAGCAGTGTAGCAGTGATAGCCGCTGTGGGTTTTCAATTAAGGAAATCGTTTTTATTCGGCTAACTTGAATATCCCGGACCATGACCGAGAGGGTGGATAGGCTCATGATGGACCCCAGAAGGGGGTTGCTTATGCTAGCCTGGCCCATAATGGTCTCCATGTTTTTCAGCATGCTGCTAAACTTCGTGGACTTCTTCTTCGTCGGTGGGCTGGGTCCAAAGGCCTTGGCCGGCGTGCAGGTCTCGTTTCCGGTTTTCTTTTTTATCATTGCTGTCGGCAGTGGCGTGGGCATAGGGACGACTGCGCTCATAGCCAAGCGACTCGGTGAGAAGAACAAGAAGTGGGCGGAGGAGACTGCACTACACTCTTTCCTTTTGGGGGGGATGACGGCGCTCCTCTTCACGACTATGGTTCTTTTCGTGGGCCCGATCTCAAACAACCTGGGAGGCGGCCCTGAGGTCTCGCTCCTGGCCGGGGAGTACATGTGGGTGATATTTGCAGGTAGCATAGTCTTCTTCCTCGTGTTCTCGATGAATTCAGTCCTTCAAGGGGAAGGTGACACGAAAACGCCGATGAAAATCTCCCTGGTGTTCACTATCTGCAACATAGTGTTGGATCCTATATTCATCTATACCCTTAAGATGGGTGTGGGCGGCGCGGCCCTCGCCACAGTGCTCTCGGAGGTCGTCGCATTATCGCTGTACTTCTGGTATCTTTTCGTAGGCAAGAGGTCCCACCTGGAGATAAAGCCCAAGGACTTCATCTACACCCCCCAGATAATGAAGAACATCCTCAGGGTCGGGATCCCATCCGCAGTGGCACAGATGGGCCTATCGGTAGCCGTCCTGGGCATCAACTTCATACTGTCCGGGTTCGGTGATGCGGCAATATCTGCCTACGGCGTGGGTTTTAGGATAGACTCCCTCGCGATAATGCCCATACTGGGATTGGGCGCTGGAGTCATCCCGATGGTCGGTTACTTCAGGGGCACTAGGGATTACGCGGGCGCCAGGAAGGTCTACCGCCTTGGATTGAAGCTGGCACTTGCATTCACCGCCACCATAGGTGTGGTCGTGTTATCATTAGCAACTTTGCTGCCAGGTATCTTCACAACGGACAGCGGGGTCATCAGCATGGCGTCGGGGTATCTCGCGATAATAGCCTTTGCCTACCCGCTCATCGGCATGACTATCATACTCTCCTCTGCATTCCAAGGCATGGGGAGGGGGATGCCGTCTCTTATAATAACTATGGCGCGCGCAATAATCATAGCAATACCGATGGCATACTACTTGGCATACCCAGCAGGGCTAGGGGTGGTTGGCGTTTGGTTGGGTATCCTACTATCCACACTCTTCAGCGCGACTTTCTCCCTACTTTGGATAGAGAACTATTTCAGGAAAATCTGCTCCAGGTGCTATGGGTCTCAGGCGAGTTAGCCCATCTTCTTTTCTGCTTACTTCCTCTTTGGTTTCTTGGCATACTTCTTCAAAAGCTTGACAGCCTTTGCCTTGTCAGCCCCGTTGAGTTTCTTTGCCAAGTCCTTCTTCTTGACGACAGAGGTCAGCCAATTGGACCAATCACCTCTCTCGGCATGGAAGTTGTAGGCGTCATCCGACATACCCGGAAGGGCAGTAGCAAACTCCACAAGGCTTCTGAACACCTGGCCATCGCACGCATAGAAATACTTGGACGAATCTTTTATCATCTTACCTCCTTCAGGAAAGAGTTTATTATGTTGTTGATTTGGGAATAAAAATATATAGGTCTGCCACAACCGACCCTAAGGGTCAACACCTAGGGCTCTTAGGCTTTTTCCTGGACCTCAGTTTTTCTAGGCTCGTTATCACTGCCATCTTCTCCACCAGTTTGTTTTATAAGGGCCTTGCCCGGGAGAAGCGCCTCCCTGGGCGGACCAATCGTCTAGATATGCATCTACCAGAAGAAAAACATTTCGGTTGAAAAAAGGGAAGGCCAGGATGCCTGGCCTAGACAAAAAAGAAATCTGACTTACCTTTTCTTCTTCTTGGCTTTCTTCTTGACCGGCTTCTTCTTGGCTTTCTTCTTGACCATTTTTTTCACCCCATATATTTTGAATGATAATATTATCCCAAGACCTTCCAGAGATAAGCTTTGTGTTGGGAAAAACTAATGGAATATAAATGTCTGTCTAAAGAAAAACGTTTCGCTTTTTAACATAAATGGACGTTTTTTATGTCCTGTGAGTCAACTAAATCGTGGAATTCGACGCAGAAGTCCTGGAGATCATAGGAAGGGCCGGCGATATAACATCATTCAGGTTCAAGGCCGACATGGATTACAAACCCGGCCAGTTCTTCTTCGTCACTATAGAGGGGGACAAAACCAAACACTTCTCGTTCTCGTCCTCGCCGACGGAGAGGGGATACATCGAGTTCACGAAGAGGCTGACGGATTCGGAATATTCGCAGGGTTTAAGGAGGTTGAAGACCGGCGATAGCGCGCATATAAAGGGTCCGTTCGGGGATTTTATTTTGGGCGATGAAAAGAAGATCGCGATACTGTCCGGCGGCATAGGCATCACTCCCTTCAGGAGCATGTTGAAGTATACCGCCGACACGGGTTCCGACAAGGACATCGTCCTTCTCTACAGCAACCGGTCGCCGGACGACATAGCGTTCAAGGAGGAATTGGACGGGTTCGGGGAAAAGGGGAACATAAAGGTCGTCCACACCATAACGGGCGAAGACGATTCCTGGACCGGCCTGAAAGGGAGGATAGACGACGACATGGTGAAAAAGGTCGTCCCAGACTGGAGGGAGCGGACCTTCTACGTCGCCGGTCCCACGAAGATGGTAGGGGTGATGGAGGAAATCCTGAAGCGCATGGGCGCTGAAAAAATCAGGACAGAGAACTTCCCCGGTTACTGATTTTTTATTTCAGTTATTCTAACTAACCGCTATGCGGCTGTGGTGTAGTCTGGTATCACTTGGGCCTTCCACGACCTTTTCTTAAAAAGAAAAGCTCGACCAAAAGAATCGGAGAGAGCCCATAACCCGGGTTCAAATCCCGGCGGCCGCATTTTAGTTTTAGTAAGATGATCGAAATCAAAAGGGCCTATGAACCCCCGGAGAAGGGTGACGGATCCAGAGTCCTGATAGACGGCTTTGGCCTAGAGGGCTAACCAAGGAAAAGGCCAGGATAGACCTCTGGGTTAAAGACAGACTATGGTGGGGTCTGATCACAGGCCATGCGCCTGTATTGGAGGTGGGCAGGTATTCCACCTGATGGAATCGTAATCTACTTTTTCCTCCTGCCCTTCTTTTTGGGCTTCTTCGGGGCCTTCTTCGGCTTCTGCTTCATATACACTATCCTCCTTACCATCAACAACATCGTCAATACAGCCACTACAGTTAGGAGCAAGAAGCCAAACTTGGGCTCCTTCGCCACCGCATAAGCCCACATGGCTATGATTATTAACAAGGAAGCTACCATGAGCTTTAGGAACTCGGACTTGCTAGTCTGAAGCTCGTCTGGGGTGTACAACCCACTGGCGGCATCCCTGCTATAGCGCAGGAAATCATAGCCTGCCAATACCAGGACAAACGATACCGCAAGTAGCACAGAGGTTCCAGAGGGGAAGGGGTCTCCCCAGTACTCGTTCTGGAGTAACAGGTAAGCGAAAAGCAAGAGCAGGGCGTATTCGATTAGGGTGTAGGTGCCTATGGGGATCTTGGTGTTTTTTGCCATGCTGTGAACTATAAGGGCTGAGGCTATAAAAATGGTGGGATCTGGTGAAAGATCCAGGGTATGGATATGTGGATGGTTTTTAATCGAAAAACAGCAAATATAACGCGTTTTCATGGGGCGAGTGGTCCCGCAACTTGTTCCCGCCTTAGCGTAGTCTGGTTAACGCGTCTGGCTGTAGTTGGATTGGCAGAGGAATCTGCTTAAGACGGTTACCGGAAGATCCCCGGTTCAAATCCGGGAGGCGGGATTTTACTGCCCTCCGGGCAGAGTCTACAGTTTGCAGTTTTGAGTTTTCGTTGTCCAAGCCAGAACGGAAGACCGTAGACTGAAGACCAACTTGACCGCCGACGGCTCAAGACTTGGTGACGTAATCGACACTATCCTTTATATAAGAAACTACTAAATCGACGAATGCTCTTTTGTCATATCCCTTGTCCCAGTCCCTAAGAGCCCCATAATAGGCCCGCTTCTTCTCATTCCGTATGTTGACGGGGGGGAACCCGTTCTTTGTCAACAAATAATTCATTATAAGCCTGCCAGTCCTGCCGTTCCCATCCCGGAAAGGGTGTGTCCTCTCAAACTCGCAGTGGACATATGAGGCCAGTATCACAGGATGCAGGGACTTGTGCGCTTTGTACCAGTTGACCAATGTTTTCAGGCGGTGCTCGACATCCTTTGGATCCGGAGGCTTGAGATCTGAGCCTCTAACAAAGACGCGGACATCACGTATCTTGCCTGCATCGCGCAGTATCTTGGTCATTAGCCTCTTGTGGACAGCCAAAATGAACTTAAGGTTAAGGTCTCCACCGTACCGGTTTATGAAATCAAAGGCCTCCTTATGGTTCTGCACTTCATAGACTTCCCTTAGGTCCCTGTCTGCAGGTACTACTTTATCGAACAGTATCATGCCTACCTCCTCCAGCGGGACGTTCGAGCCCTCTATGGCATTGCTATCGTAAGTGAACTGCGTGAGGAACCAATCGAGGTACTTCTGCTTTGTGACCGGATCGAATTTTTTGAATGCTTCGGAATATCGCTCGGCCAATAGGTTTAGCTCCTTTTTCTCGGGATCTTTCAAAAGCCCGTATATCTCGTCCTCTTCCCCCTTTAGGTCTTCGATTCTGGATTCGAGTTCACTTTCTTTGGATTTGCAGAGCTTTTCCAGGTTTTTGACAGGTTTTACTCCTAACAAAACCCTCGCTTTCTTGACCTTGCCGTGCATCCTCAGGCTCTTGGCGAGGAAAACGAATGTCTTCTTTCCGGATTTTATCTCTTCCAGATAACTCATTGCTATATTTATTGTCTACATAAATAAAAAGCTTTCAAATATTGTAGACAATGAGGTAGCTGTCCACAACACCGGTTTCAGGTCCTTGGCGCCGAAGGCGTGTAATATAACACAGCTCAACCAGTCACCAGCCTAAAAAGCCTGCCCTGCACCTTCCAGGCGCCCTGCCACCATCCATCTCTCAATGCCCTACACTTCTTACAAGCCTTCCAAGATTGCTCAAGCTCTTCGGCCTCTTCGTCCCTGCCTTCGAGGCTCAGGAACACAGACTCTTTCTTATGTTCATCGCAATGGGGTATGCAAACCAGAAGGTTCTCCAGGCACTCGATATCCCCCACCCGAAGCCCCAAGTCCTTAAGACTTATCTTTTTTCTTTTTCCCATTTTTGGACTTCCTCCTTTTCCTTTCATACTTCCTCTGCTTTTTCTCTAACCCCTTCTTATCATCCTCAAAGATAGTGTCATAGATGTTCCACACTCTGCAAACAATGCAGTCCTGCTCGTATTCCTCGCACCTCTCGCCGTAGAGCTTCTCGATCTTCTGCTCCAGCCAGTCCTCGCAGACTGCCTCGCTATAGCAATCCGGACACTCCCAGTACTCAAACTCCTTTTCCTTTCCAGTCCACTCGACGACATCGCCCTCTAAATCACCAATCTTAAAGGTATCTATTTTCTTATACTCGCCAGTCCCCTCTATTGGTATCTTATGCCTTCCAAAGAACTCTCCACCCCTGTAGCTGCGGTCAGGATAGAGCTTTATGCGTAGTCTTTTGCCGCACACACAACAAGATCTCCAGATTACGGGTACTTTTGTTTTAGTCTTGGATTTATCAGTCTTCATCTTGGGCCCCATACAACTTGAGTTTCTACAAAGAAAAATGGCATAGGCGACTACGCTTTTTGCTGCTTGTAGTCACCCTAACGCTTGTTTCTATGTGCCTACACTTCCTGTATCCCGTACTGAAAATTACTAAGCCACATCCAAAACCAGCCTGCGCCTGTTCTTCACACTTATCCTCATCTCGCTGCCCTTGCTTATGTTCATGAAGTCGGCCAGCTCCTTTGGCAAGGGCAATGAAAGAGAGTTGCCCACCTTGCTCACCCTCTTCTTAACGGTGAATGCCTCAAACCCGGGCAAGAGCTGCTCGTACTTTTTGCTGATGTCTGCAGCCTGCTCGGAGCTGAAAAGCTCCTCTTTGCATTCCGGGCAATAGAGGGCTTTGACATTTCTGATAACAACGTCGCCGTCAAAAAGCTCCAGGTCTGTCGTTATCTCCCTTGCCTGTGCTCCGCAGGCGCACTTTTGAGTTTTCATTTCGATAGCCTTTTATAGTCGTCTATGTCAGCCGGGCTGCTGGCCCAGCAAGTAATAATCCTGATTCCCGCCTTCATCTTCATGAAGATGGCAGTGCAGTAACGCCCCCCGACTCTGGCAACGCCCCGTGTTTTTGCTTCATCAAAGCCGGGTATCTCGACAAGGCCACTAAAGGCCGCCTCGATTTCCCCTGTGCGAAAGCCGTCTTCGAGTGCCTCTGTTATTGCGTGCCTTGTCCAAAAAACCCTGTACCTTGAATGGTCTTTTGATGGCATGATGTTATAACATTGTATATTTGGGCTGTAAAGGATAAAAATGCCTTTCTTTAGTAAACAGCAATTGCTTAAAACCAAAAGATGACCAGTTCGAAAACAGTGAACTGGAAACTTGAGGAAACCCCAGAACAGCACACCGAAAACCCTTTGATGCGGGAGGCGGGATTTTACTGTTTTCTGTCTAGAGTTCACAGTCTTCCGACCGCCGATACGTGTACATGAGCTAGAAAACATAGTCACTCATTTTTATACTTAAACGTAATAAACATAATACACGTAATAAACTAAAATGGTTAGCTTGACATTGTCTGTGACACCGGAACTGAAAAAGGAGATGGATGAGTTCCCTGAGATGAACTGGTCTGAGATATCCAGGCAGGCTATACGGAAGAGGATAGCTCTGCTAAAGAGGATGGACAAGATGTTCGCCGACAGCGACTTGATGGAAGAGGACGCCATAGAATTGGGCAGGAAGGTGAACAAGTCCCTCTCCAAAAGAAACGCATGATGAGATTGGTCGTAGATGCGAATGTGATATTCTCAGCCACGATAAAGGATGGGCTGACCAGAAGATTGCTGCTTACGGGCAAGTCTGAGCTTTTTGCTCCAGAGTTCCTGTCAGAGGAGATAATGAAGTATGCGGAGTACATAGCCGAGAAATCGCATAACTAGATGGAAGATGTAGAGTCAGTGATAAAAGAGCTATTTGATGTGGCGGAGATTATGGTGATTGCGACGCCAGAGCTGGATCTTTTCATGGAAAAGGCCAGGAACCTAAGCCCGGACCCAAACGACAGCGAATATTTTGCACTCGCCCTTAAACTCGGATGCCCCATATGGTCTAACGACAAGGCCCTAAAGAAACAAGATGTGGTTAGAGTGTACTCCACAAAAGAGTTGTCTGAGTTGTAGTGTAAACCGTCTTGCGGTCCTAGAGCGAAGCGATTTGTTAAACTTGTCTCCTTAAACTAAGGAGGACAAATTGAGTTCACGGACAGAAAACTGTGAACCCCAAGAAAACCTAGAACATCAAACCCAAAACCCTTTTGTCCGGGAGGCGGGATTATTTTCTGTTTACAGTTATCAGTCTACAGTTTTCTGACCGCCGGCCGGTTAAAACCCTATAAATCTATAGGGAAAGCATATATTTTTATAGGAAAATCGTCTAATTAAACCATGTACGCACAAAGGAATATTTCGGCTGAGGGGCATTACCCTACTTTGAAAACTATGCTGATGATAGAGGAAACACTGAAGGACGCAGATCTTGTCATCAGCAAGGCAGAGTTGATGCGCAGGCTGCCGAGAAAGGTCATGGACAGCACGATGAACGTCGCGCTTGACTATCTGGAAGACCGGGGGATGATTACCACTAGCAGGAGGGGGATTCTGTGGAGCTACAACCCAAGCCCGAAGCTGGCAAGGGCGATAGAGAGCGCGAGGGAGCTTTAAGATGAGAATTCTGGGGAAACCTGTTCCAAAGAAACCGATAAAGGTCAAAATAGTCGGCGAGGCTGATGAGGCTTACAGTGAACTCAAGCGTGTTGTGAAGGAAGAGATCGCGAAAGGCATCACAAGTTCTGAGAACCAGACGTTGTTGAGAGGAATCGAAAACGCCATAAAGATCTTAAAGGAGAATATACACATAGGCAGGCAGTGGGAAAAGGATCAGATCCCAAAAAAGTACATTGAGAAATACGACGTAAGGAATCTTTGGCGAATCGAGCTGCCTCTCCGCTGGAGACTTATCTACACTATGAGGTCGAGCGAAATCGAAATTATAAATCTTATCCTTGACTTCTACAACCACAAGGAATACGACAAAACATTTGGCTACAAAAAGAAGTAGCGTAATTACAACTACTTCATGTCCTTAGCGCCTTAGGCGGGCTTTGCACCTTAAGTCTGACTTGCACCTAAAGTAGAGATTTTGCACTTAAAGTCAAGATTTATTCTTAGAACTATGGGTAGATGCTTGTACCATATGTTTAAGGTATTTATCAAATAGCTTTACTTCCTTCTCTTTCTTTATTATATTCCTACTGCCTATTCTACCCTCACACGACATAGCTAAGGCATAAACAGAACCTTCATCCTCTAACAAGAAACTTATGGCAGTAGCCTCAGGTAGATGCACCTTATTGCTTTTGTTAACATTTGTACCAAATCGTCCAACAGTCTTTACATTTACGTCATATTCCTTTTCCCAAACCGCTCTTATATTCGTAATCTCAGGTATTTCAGTTGCATTTCCAAAGTTGAATATTAGTGGTTCTACCCATACCTGACCAGCAGGAAGTTCTCGGAACCTGTTCAATAAATGAACTACATGAAATTTTGAGGTGAATATAAACACTAATGAATCTTGAACTCGATAGATTATATCGAAGATTGCACGTCTTTGATACCCTTCAACAATTTGGGGGCCATTTAACAGTACTTTAACGGATTCATCTATTGTTGGGGAAAATTGGTCAACATGATAATACGTCAAACCGTTGATGGCCTTGCTTTTGGTTATCGTAGATGAAGCGATAGAGAGTTTACCCGTATTCGCGGTTTGTGTATTTAGGTCCCTTTGTTGAGGAATAACTATCTTATCAGGTAATGTGAAGTGTGAGGCCTTTAACACAGTAAAAGCGGAACCTTTAGCTGGTTCGTCATCATCCATCAGAAAGATTAGAGTGTAAGCGTATATAAATGGACAACAACGTGTTATTTTAGAAGATTTTCAAAGCAAGTTCGCAGATCATCTCTGTTGCCAGAAGATACATTCACTCCTCTAGAGCTTACAGTTATCCTAACCTTATTTTTATCGACAAAAATTATCTCGTATTTAGCTAATTTCATGCCCTTGGGTGGTCTTACATCAACAAGTGGGAAGGGCAGGACAGCAGAAAATGAACTTAACGTTGTTTTTATACTTTTTTCATTATTTAGTTCGTTTAGTATGGCCCCCCATTCATTAAACCTTCTATTAGCTTTTTTAAGTGTCGTTTCAACAGAATCAAGATTTATGACTGGTTTATCTGCAAATGTTAATTGTACCTTGAACTCCTCCATTCTATCGTTTTTTGCAGAGAATATAACTTTAGTTTTGTAATTCGCATCGACGGAGATAGTGTACCCTCTTAGCTTGAATACACCAAAAAGAGCATTCTTCACTTTCTCTAAATCGCTTTTGTCTGCATCGATTTCATTTTCTAGCGTGAAAATAAATTCTTCTCCAGAATAGTAGGCATATTTTCTTTTAATCCAATTATTTATTTTAAATTTATTTTCAACTATTGCTCCGGCAAGAAAGAGTACAATATCAGCACCCAGAGTTATTGCACCCCACTCATCCATTTTTTGTAGTAAACAATAATGCTCTTCGTTTTCGGTTTACCTCAACTGTTTCGTCTACAATACCCATCTTAGTCTTAATTTTACCTTCTTTCTCAAGCTCTGCGACTGCCTTTTTGAAGGTATTTGGGTTCAGATTGAGTTCCTTTGTTATCTTATTTCGCCAAAGGTCTTCACCCTTATTTTCGTACTTCTTGACGAGTTTCAGTATATCCTTTTTAGCGTCTTTTACGGACATTATTGTTTGTGTATAATATTATACACTTATTGCTTAAAAATGCGTAAAACATGAAGCAGTCGGTCTATAGGCATTTTAATATGGCTACTGCTATCGGTTTTAGGTATTTATATAGGAGTAACTTCTAATATAAGTGTATGTGATACAACACTTACACTAGATAGGTGAAAGGAATGAACCAAGAACTTCAAAATCCGAGGGAAATAAGGGGGCTTGAGATAGCCCAAAAGGGCGGTATAAAGCAGATAGACATGAACAAGTACCTAGTGCCGTCCCAATACGGCAATGGGGCGTACAAGGTAGATTTGGGGGAGCTTGAGCCTACTTGCTCATGCCCAGACTTTGAGACACGGCATCACGATATTAAGCAATGCAAGCATATAATCGCTGTCTCGTACTTCCTCAAGTTCGAGAAGGACAGACTAGGCAACACGACTGTAACGCAGGTCAAAAAGGTTACCTACTCGCAGGACTGGAAGGCTTATAATCAAGCACAGACGCAGGAGATAACCCTGTTTGACGAACTGCTCAAAGACCTGGTAATAGCCGTCCCAGAGCCAGAGATGAAGACAGGTAGGCCGAGAAAAAGCCTGAGAGACGACCTGTTCTGCTCGATACAGAAGGTCTATAGCCAGCTATCCCAGAGAAGGGCGCACACCCTTTACCGCAATGCGGGGGAGAGGGAACAGATTGACAACATACCTCATTTCAACAGGATCGGCAGGGCACTCAACAGGGAGGACGTAACGCCGATTTTGCACGACCTCCTTAAACTATCAGCACTACCTCTAAGGAGCGTTGAAACACAGTTTGCGGTGGATTCAAGCGGGTTCAGGACTACGCAGTTCGGGGAGTATTGCAGGGAGAAACACAAGACCAAGCAACAGCACAGGTGGGTGAAGGCTCATATAATAGTCGGCGTTAAGACCAACGTGATAACTTCCGCTGGGATAACTGAGGAATACGGGGCAGACTGCCCCCAATTCGAGCCGTTAGTCAAGGCAACGCATGAAAACGGGTTCTCCTTAAAAGAGGTATCGGCTGATAAGGGCTATGTCAGCAGGGATAACTTAGCTTTAGTGGATGAATTAGGCGGTGTCCCCTACATACCGTTTAAGGAGAACAGCAGGGGCACTAGAACAAGGGGAAGTTCGCCTATCTGGAAGAAGATGTACTACTTGTTCCAGTATCGCAACGAGGAATTTATGGCCCACTACCACAAGCGGAGCAACGTGGAGACGGTATTCCAGATGGTCAAAGCCAAGTTCGGGGATAAGTTGAAATCAAAGAACAAGGTAGCTCAAGAGAACGAATTGCTGTGTAAGCTGATAGCTCATAACATCTGCGTGTTGATTCAAGAGATGCACGAATTGGGGATTCAACCAGATTTTTATCCCTTAACTTAGAAACATGTAGGTGGACAACAAGGGTGAACAAAAAAGTCAGAAAAAGAAACGTCTGGAACTAATTATTGGTCTGCTTATGCTATTAGTCCTAGTGGGTGCGATAATAAATGTGGTTTCTCTTGTTATGGGCGTTATTCCAACCAGTCTTATTCCAATACCAATATGATTGTTGATTGTAGTAATATTTATCCTAATGTTGGTTAGAAAAAGACTCTAAGTAACGTCAATTTTCGATGGGATTCTGAAAATGAATTCAAATGGGATGGTTCAAAGGAGTTTTGTAGATCAAAGAAAAGATTTAGAGATACCCATTGGTAGATTTAGATTGGACTCTTCAAGGCCAACTCCTGGACTCTTGTACTTTCCCCATAACGTGAATAGTTGTCACTTTCATTGGTATGTGGATAGAGATACTAGGAGGATTCAAGCGGTAGTAACGCAAGAGACTCCTAAAAACCATAGACCCCTCAATCTATCATTTTCAGATTTTGAGGGAGCTTTAATTAGTAGAGTTCTGCGGAGAGGGGGTTAATTGTTTTTTATCTTACACCTTGTAGTATAAACCACTTAGAATGGACCGTGATATTCAGATTAACAGAGCATTGATTCTGATAACACTCGGGTTGGTTCTACAAAATAGTGTCTTTCTAATGGACATAAATAGCAAAATTTATAGTGAATTCTCGCCACCTTTTAATTTCTTCCAGTTTATATTTGGTTCCGCCATAGTTCTCTATGGAATCTGGCTCCTTGTCATGAAAAGAAAATGAACAATTTATCCAAGTTTATCTTTATTGTCCCTATAATCGCCTTAGTTTTGATGTGGTCTTTGTCTCTGTTTTATTCTGGCTATCATAGAGTAACAGCTGTAGTCCCTACATTAGATGAATATTCTAGACATTACGCTAGTGTTGGAGTAACGTATTTAACATTGGCGTTCTTCATTTGGGTAGGCATAGCCATTGTGTGTTTTGGATTTACTATCACTCATCGAAATGGCAGAAAAGCAGCATTTTCGCCGAGAACGAAGGATGCTTTTTCTCATTTTCTTACAAGGATAAAAAATTTCTCTGGAGAAGAGGAGGAGTTCAAGCACATATTTGACGGGATAAGGAAGGATGTTAGAGAAGGCAAGGATGTGGATATTAAAGAACTTAAAAATGCCTTTGACGAGTTATGGGCAAAAATAAGTGTATGTGCCGTAATTAGTAAGAGTGTTAAGGGGTCTGCCCTTGAGCGTGAATGTGTTAAAGAGAAAAATTTAAAATGAAATTTATATGCCAAAAATGTGGAGAGAGTATATCTGGGACTAACCCACAGATATTTGAGATTAATAAGGCAGAGCATCTAAAGAAACATGAGCGAAATGGTTATTGAATTCTGCATCAAAAGTCTTGCGTCTGCATCAAAAGGTGACTAAAAGAGGGGGTTATGATGCAAAGCTCCTTAGGCGCGTAAATTTTTCTTTGTTGTTTCCTTAAATGCTAGGTGTTTCCAAGATGGTTTCAACAGAAAACTGTAAACCCTTGGAGAACCCAGAACAGAAAACCCGAAACCCTTCTTTCCGGGAGGCGGGATTTTTTCTACTCGCGGTCTACGGTTTTCAGTTTGCCCGCCGGCTTTTTCCTCCTAACCTTCACAAGGGCTAGGGCTAAGAGCAGAATTACGATTATCACTATCAGGGCGATTAAGTAAACTGTATTGTTCTCACCAGCCTTTGGGGGGGTTGTGGGTGTGATTCCAGTATCCGAGGCTGGCTTAGAAGCGGTTTCGCAGTCGGGGTCGTACCCCTCTTCGCAGTCCGGGTCGCAGCGATCGTCCTCTTTGTAGTCGCAATTCCCGTCCGCTATCCCTGTCGTACAGTCCTCGCAGTTCATGACGTTCTCGCCTGGGTCGCACTTTCCGTCAGGCACGCACCTCACCAGCACCTGGCCACTCTCGCCGTAGCTGATGCCCTTCCCACGTACTATCGTAGGGGGGAATCCAAACAGTCCGGGGGAAGTGGGCCTTAGTATATAACTCAAAGTCTCGGAGCTGCCCGGTCCCACGCTAAGGTTCCACTCAAGGTATTCCACAGACAGCCCCCCCCACATCTTGACCTTCGGCGCCTTCGGCTCGACATATTCGGCTGGCATGAAGACCCTCTCCTCCACCGCAATATCCTCCGACACAGTACCGCTATTGGAGATATTGATCCTTACTACCAGCGGGCTCCCCTCGAACACCTCATCCGGTAGCGACCGCTCAAGGGAGACCTGGGCCGCTGCAGCTGGAAGGACCAAGAGAGCTGCTATTATTCCGATGATTATCAGCTTAGCATCCATATATGTCTCCGGCATCAGGTCGCTTGCCCTTCCATGCATCGTTTGCACACGTCTTTTTCTTACTTTTTCCACAGTAGTCATAGCCCGTAGCCGGGAGCCCTCCCTGCACATAAGGCGTCCCTATATTCCCCGTGGTGTCGATGAAGTGATACTTCGCATCCCCAGGGAACTTCACTAGATTGTAGCAGTGGTCTCCATCGCAGAGGCTGTAGACCTCGTCTTCCTCATAGCCCGCTTTCCTTAGCAACGTTACCACTGCAATAGCATAATCATTGCAGGTTCCAGTCTCTATCACGTTTATGGAGGCATGTGCGGGAAGGTCGAGGAACTTGCAGGTGTTCAGGTTCATATTAATGTCGCTTGCCCAGTGATGATTCGGGATGGCATTGGTGCAGGGAAGGGCCTGGACGTTGGCATTGAAGCCTGCCGTCGGCTGGCAGCTGTTGAAAAGTGCATTGTTCCCACATTCTGCAGAGCAGCAGAGCTCCGCGGTGAAATAATCCTGCATCCAGGTTGCCCGTGGACCAAGACCCTCTATTATATAATGCCCCACGCATGATTCCAGATCCCCGCCCCCGAAGTTTATAGCATTGTTGCAGTGCCAACTATTCACGCCCTTCTCGCAGCATTCCAGCGCCTCCTCTATTATGTAATCCAAGTCGGGATTGCATACCTCATAGAGGTCACAGGCATCGTCGCAGCTGTTGAAGCACCTGTCACCACCTTCGTTTGTGGGCCAGTCCTCTGTGCACACACTGTCGCTGGGGGAGTATTTCGCGCCCGTCTTGCAATCATCCGCGCAGTCAGGGCATTCCCCGCCGCAATCGATGCCTTCCTCCAGGCCATTCTGCAGTCCATCGACGCAGGTTGCCTCCTGGCAGGCCCCGTCCTCACACAGATTGGTGCACTTATGGACATGTTCTGTGACGATGCACTCCTCCCAGTCCTCTTCTATCTCATACTCCACTAGCGTCCTATCATCCAGGCAGTAGTCCTCCATGTCGCTGCCAGCTACCTTCCCTTTTATAGTAGTAACGTAACCTAAGTCGCTGTCAAAGCATCTGCATCTCCCGTCCACGCAGCCGAATTCGCACATAACAGTCTCATTGGTCGGCCCCTCCAAAGCGCAGTAATACTCCATTAGGAAGCTGGGGGAGAGGCAGGTGTCGGTAAGGGTGAGCGAGTACAGACTTGGTTTTGGAGATACGTCCTTGGGTACTTCGGTGATTAGGGACCCCATTTTGAAATAGTCCTTCCCCTGCGGGCCATTATAGTAGTAGGTCCCGTCTGAGTCGTCACAGATGCAAAGCCCCTCAAAACAGTCGTTTGGGCAGTATATCTCAATCACATCTAGTTGGTCGTTCTCGTTACAGAAATATTCGACCAGAGTGCCATCGTCCTTGCAGTAGTCGCTCGACAGACTGGGGTCGCTGCCGGGCGCTATTGTAGCTGTGCCAGGTATGTAATAACTGCTGTCCGTATCCTTGCACCTGCAGCCGTTGTCATAGACCGCAGCCCCCTCTGGCGTGTCCGGGCAGTCGTCATCCGCATTTATCACGCCGTCCATATCAAAGTCTGCGACATCAAATACGGCTTCCGGGATGGGCCCAATCTCTGGAGTCGTCTCCGGGACTTCCAACTGCTTGAGCGGGAGTGTTATCTTCTTTTCTGATGTGTTGACGTTCCCAAGCGAGTCCATTGCCCATCCCTTGAAGTTCAATACGCCGTAATATGGGCCACCTTCGTATATACAGGTCTGACCGTCGCTGCTCTCGACCAGGTCGTTGTTGAGGTATATGCGCGTTTCCTCTATTGGGTTAGTACCCTCAGCGAAGACTATGAACTCAATCGGGGATTCATCTTTATAATAGGAGGTATGCGACCAGCTGGTCTCTATCTTGATTGTCGCATCCTCTTGCCCCTCCACATCCACCTGGCAATCCAACCAGTTCTCAGGCGCGCATGTAGGTGGCACGTAGTGTGTGGCCGATTCCTCCTTGAGGCAGAAGGAAGGCCATATCTCCCACTCGCCCTCCATACCTAGTTCTAGCCGGGCCTCGAAGTCGACGCTCTCGCCTGCTGAGAGGCTCTGGGACTCTTTTATGTTCCCAAAGCTGCCCTCTTTGCCGCTTGGGTCCTTATACGCCGCAAATATACCTTGGTCAGAGAACTCGATAGTGCCCCTGGCCGCGTTCTTAATCGTGAACTCGACTTTAATCCTATTGCCAACACATGTAGGCTCGCTCCCGGTCACCATGAATTTGGTCACCTGAAGATTATTCGAGACTTCGCTACTCCTGGATACACACAAGAGGTCCGCAGAAGCAGTCGAAATAAGAGCTAGTACAAAAAAAGCTGAGTAAATGAGTTTTGAATTCATTTTAATTTTATGGTTATGGGGGGTAGTATATAAATCTTCGCCCATATGTCCCCCGTACATAACAGGATTACGAGTGAAACCCTATTACCATGGTTCGAATCCTGGAGGCGGGATTTTACTCCTTTGATAATCCAACCAGCCTTTCATATTGCCGCTGCCTTTCTTCATTTACTTTATCAAAAGAGCCTGTCTTTCTGTGGACTGCTTGCAAGGCATAAACAGCAGACCCGATGGAATGCGTCTTGACATGCGCGGTCGCGACCGCCTGGCCTGCTGCGCGGGCGGCAGAGCGGGCAGCGTTGTCCTCGCCTACTTCACGGGCGGCGGCGTGGGAATCGAGAGAGGCCTTGCGTATATCGGCCATCTTGAACGCCCCAGTACGTATCCATCTCTGAAGTGCTTCAATAGCCTTTCTGGGCCGGTCGTCTTCGGGATATTTTTCCTCGAAATACGGCAGGACGCGCTCGGCGCAATCGATTGCCCAGACGGCTAAGGTCTTATGGTCGGTTTTCTCCACAAGCCCTGCGATCCTCTCGTCTTTGTACTGCATAAGTGAGGATTTGGGTTTCTTTTGCATACTATTCTAATGCCCCCGCCTTAAAAACACTGGACCTTTTCACCTAGCTTGGGCTGTGCTTATTTATTTGTGTAGATGCTATTCTATGCCGAAGGCCGATAAGCAAAATGCCAATAGATGTCTTTACTGAGATAAGCATCATAGTCGTAGTAGCCACGGCGACGGCCGCAATCATGCGCATATTCCGGCAGCCGATGATAATAGGTTTCATACTCACCGGCATAATAGTCGGGCCGATATCGCTTGATATCATGCACCATTCGGTGGAGACCGTCTCGGTCTTCTCGCAGATGGGTGTCGCGCTGTTGTTGTTCATAGTAGGTCTGAGTATGAACCCCAAGGTGATAAGGGAGGTGGGGAAGGCATCGCTCATAACAGGCCTCGGCCAGATAGTCTTTACCACGCTGGTGGGTTTCTTTATATGCCTGGGCCTCGGGTTTTTATCCGGTTTTGTAGCGCAGGGGTACGATGCAGTCGTTATATCCCTCTACGTAGCTATATCCCTGACATTCAGCAGCACGATAATAATAATGAAGCTGCTGTCCGACAAGCACGCGCTCCAGACGCTCTACGGCAGAATCTCGGTCGGTTTCCTCCTGGTGCAGGACGTGGTCGCGATAGCGCTTTTGATTTCGATACCCTACATATCAAGCGGCGTCGAGGTGGGGGCTGTCGGCACTGGTAACGTCATCTGGAGCATCGTACTGCTCGGTCTTGTCGCACTAGCGAGCATGTACGCCATACCGCGGACCTGCAAGTTCTTCGCAAAGGGCCAGGAGTTCCTCTTCCTCTTCTCCATCGCCTGGGGGCTGGGCCTGGCGAGCCTCTTCCTCCAGCTCGGCTTCTCTCTGGAGATAGGCGCATTGATAGCCGGCATAGCGCTCTCATCCTCGCCTTACCACTATGAGATAAGCTCCAAGATGAGGCCACTTCGAGACTTCTTCATAATGATATTCTTCATACTGTTGGGTTCACAGATAGCTATAGGCAGCATAGGCAATCTCGCAGTCCCCATAATCGTCCTCTCTGTCTTCATACTTGTCGGCAACCCGATTATCGTGATGACGCTCATGGGCATGCTCGGATATGACCGGAAGACCGGCTTCTCGGCGGGTCTGACGGTAGCCCAGATAAGCGAGTTCTCCCTTATCCTCGTAGTGCTTGGGGTCCAGCACGGACACCTCCCGGCCGATATCCTCTCCCTAGTCACCTCAATCGGTCTGATAACAATCGCAGGGTCGACATACATGATATACTACTCCGAGCGCATATATCAACGACTCTACAAACACCTGGCGATATTTGAAAGGAAGAAGCACAAGAGGCCGGGACCGGATGAGGCGGAGCGGTATGAGGTCATACTCTTCGGCTGCAACCGTGTGGGGCATGATTTCCTCAAGTCCTTCGAGAAGCTCGGGCGGAAGTTCCTGGCGGTGGAGTGCGACCCGGAGGTACTTAGGGATTTGACCTGCAGGGGGTTTAGCTCTAGGTACGGTGATGCCGCGGACATGGAGTTCTTGGAGGAACTCGGCCTGGATGAGGTCAAGATGGTGGTTTCCACGATACCTGACTTCGAGACTAACCTTGTCCTGATGGAGAGGGTACGGCAGAAGAACCAGGGCGCCATAGTCATGGCGGTCGCCTACAGCATCGAGGAGGCCATGCGGTTGTATGACGGAGGGGCCAGCTATGTCATAATGCCGCACTTCCTAGGGGGGCATCACGCTTCGAAGATGGCTGAGGCCCACGGCTTCGACAGGAATAAGTTTGAGAAGGAAAAGGAGAACCACATAAAGTACCTGAACGAGAGGAAGACCGCCGGCCACGAGCATCCGAGCTCCCACGACTCGCGCAGCCAGTACCGGGAAAACCACAATCATCATAATTAATAGCTTTTATTGTATAGGATATAACTAATGGCTGAAACAAAATGGTGAAACCAGACTATCTCAAGGAGATTAGGAGGGAGGATGCCCTGACGATCTCGGGAATCAAAGACTTGAAGAGGCTTACGGCAAAGGACGCCATGATAAAGCCGGTCTTCCTCCTCCCTGACGACGACGGGGACAAGATAATAAAGAAGCTCAAGGCAGAGGAGACGAAGGTCTGTATCGTGGTGACAAAAGACAAAAAATTCGTCGGGGAGATCAACGAGGAGGACCTGATTAAATTGTTCTTGATTCAAGTGAAATACGAGCCACTCACCGAGATACTCAACATAGGCTACAAACGAGGGTTTGCGCACATGAGGGCCGTTGACCTGGTGAACAAGCACAAGGCAACAGTGGAGCTGGGCACGCCCATCAACAGGGTGATAGAACTCGTCTACAAGGAGGGCTTCCAGTACATACCGGTCCTGGACAAGGCGAAGGTGGTCAAGGGCGTCGTGACCCCCAGCAGCCTGCTCAATCTGTTGGAGAGGTATTGACATGAACTGGCTGAAACTGGTTGCGTCCTTAGCGGTCTGCCAGGGGGCGGGGCTCGCAGGCTCTGTGTTCAACATAGAGTCGATACCCACTTGGTACGCCACTATAAACAAACCTTTCTTCAACCCGCCGAACTGGGTCTTCGCGCCCGTCTGGACAATTCTCTTCATCCTGATGGGCGTGTCGTTATACCTGGTCTGGGAGAACGGCTTCGGGAAGGAGGAAGTCAAAAAAAGCGTTTATCTCTTCGGCATCCAGCTGGCGCTCAACATCTTTTGGTCAGCACTTTTCTTCGGCCTCCGCTCGCCCGGTCTCGCTTTCGTCGAGATAGTTTTGCTGTGGGCGGCGATATTGCTCACGATCATGCAGTTCAAGAAAGTGTCGAAGAAGGCTGCCTGGCTGCTGGTGCCGTACATAGCCTGGGTGAGCTTCGCCGCATTGCTGAACCTTTCTGTATGGGGGCTTAATCCATGAGACTTTGGGCCATCCATCCTAAATACCTGGACGCCAAAGGGCTGGTGGCGCTCTGGAGGGAGGGGCTGCTGGCCAAGAAGGTCCTGGAGGGTGAGACCGAGGGATACCGCAACCACCCGGAGCTGGATCTGTTCAAGTGCCAAGGGGAGCCAGCCGCCTGCGTCAACAGCTTCCTCCTCAACGTCTGGGAGGAGGCAGACAGGCGCGGATATGATTTCGACAGAGGGAAGATCAAGGGGGCATTAGCAAAGGATAAGGTCGAAATCGGGAGAGGCGCAGTGATAGACGAGTTCGAGCACCTTAAGAACAAACTTAAAAAGCGTGACCCCATAGGATATAAGGAGCTACTCAAGATAGACGAACCAGAGCTCAACCCGATGTTCGTCCTCGTTGACTGAGAGGGGACTCGATGGCATAAAGAGAATAAGAAAAAAGAAGGGAAAAAGGCTTTGAGGAATCTCTTACACTTGTGTTACATTCTCTGCCTTTTTGCCTCTGTCGCCCTCTGTGGCATCGAAGGACACGGCATCGCCGTCCTTCAGGTATCCGCTTTTCACAGCGTCGGCATGAACAAAATAATCGTTACCGTCTTCACCTTCTATGAAGCCGTAACCCTTTCGCTCATTAAACCACTTTACAGTTCCGTTCATTTTTTCGTTCAGGTCAAAAGACCTGCCCTACTTTAGTTGGTGGATGTATAAAAGGAGGTTATGCCTCACTCGATGGGCTAGTGGGGCCTATCTGCGGTGGCGCCTCTTCCCATGCCCGTGGTTCTTCTTCCTGAAGTCCCTCCGGCCGCGCCTCTTGAAGGGCATCTCGCTCCGGGATCTGCTCAATAGAGGGGCCCGCTTGACGCTCGGAGGCTCCCTCATGCTTATGTTGCCTTCGTATCCACGGCTTATGTTGCGGTAGTTGTCATGGTCTCGTGGTGTCAGAAGTGTGACCGCGTCTCCGTCCTCCCCTGCGCGCGCTGTGCGGCCTATGCGGTGGATGTACTCCTTGGCACTACCGGGGACGTCGTAGTTGTAGACGTGGGTGACGTTCTTTATGTCAAGGCCCCTGGCCGCGACGTCCGTCGCGACGAGGACGTCTATCCTCTCCTTCCTGAGGCGGTCAAGCGACTCCAGCCTCTTGTTCTGGCTCATGCCCCCGTGGATTGCGGAGGCGTTTATCCCCTGGTTGCGCAGGTTGCGGGCCACGAAGTCAGATTCGGTCCTGGTCGCGCAGAAGACCAGTGCGAGCCCAGGGGTCTCATGCCTCAGCAGATGCACGAGGACCGAGAACTTGTCGCCATCGGCTATGTCATAGCAGGTCTGCTTGAGCTTTGCGGGGTCGACCTCGGCCTGTGTTTTGATGAGGACTGGGTCCCTGAGGTGGCGCTCCATCACGCGATAGACCTCGTCCGATATCGTCGCGCTGAACATGGCGGTCTGTATGTCGCTCGGGGTGTTGCGTATTATCTCCTCGACATCTTCTATGAAACCCATGTCGAACATGCGGTCTGCCTCGTCGAGGACCAGGAATTTCAAATCGTAGAAGTCTATGGTCTTCCTGCCGATGTGGTCCAGTATCCTGCCTGGGGTCCCGACGACGACGTTGGCTGTCTTGAGTTCTGTTATCTGTGGCCTTATGCTCACGCCGCCGTAGACCTGCGCGGTCCTTATGCCGAGCGAGTCGCCGAAGTCCTTGAAGACCATCGACACCTGCACGCAGAGCTCCCTCGTAGGGGTCAGCACCAGGACCTGCAGACCCTCGTTGGGGAACACCTCGTTGAGTATCGGGAGCACGAAAGCCACAGTCTTGCCGGAGCCGGTCTCGGCCTGGCCGACGACATCCCTCCCCTCGAGTATTATGGGTATGCACCTCTCTTGGATTAGAGTCAGCTCGTCAAAGCCTAGCTCGGCCGCGATGTCCAAAAACTCCTTGTCTATCCTCAGATCCGTGAATCTCATTGTCAAGAAAAAGCATGGGCCAATGAGGTTGGACCATGCTGGTGTTAGGTATAGAACCTGAGGGGATAAAAACGCGTATGCGGGGCTAGGTAGGCGCTAGCGCGCCTCTATGACACAAAACCCGTTCCAAGGTTTAAGGAATCTAGACCCCTGGGGTCACTAGTCCTAGACACCAACTTTTAGGGTGCAAGAAAACATGAAGCAGTCAACGATGAAGAACGGAACCCTAGTTCCTTAAACCCTCCTTGGTTTAAGGAGGTTCGTGCGCCCAAACCCTCGAAAGAAGCTCCTTAAACTCACCACGACTAGTGGTCGCAGAGCCGAAGGCGACCCAGTTTATGGACAAAACCGTACAAGGGATACTACAGCGATTCCCCCAGCTCGTAAGCCTTTTTCAGATCCTCCTGTGAGACCTCGCCCTTCTCATAAGCTGTTGCCAGTACCCCACCGCCATACCCCAAGCCCAGGTAATCGAACGATTTTTTTAACATCTGTACCAGCGGCCTGCATGCTGAAGGGCCCTCCTCCGACGGGACCACGATTACGGCCTTCTTACCCCCCAGCTTCCCGTTTTCGATGAACGGCCGCATCCTGTCGATGAGCATCTTCATCTGCCCAGCGGGGCCGTACCAGTAGAGGGGCGTGCCGAATACTATGACGTCTGCAGTCTGCAGTCTCGGGTACAGCCCCCGCATACCGTCTTCCAGGACGCACGTGCCCCCTGTCTTACAAGCGCGGCAGTCCAGGCACGGCTTTATAGTATAATCGTAAAGATAGATTTTCTCGGTAGTATGGCCATTTACACTACAGCCTTCCAAGACCCTCCCGACCAGCATGTCGGTGTTCCCCCCCTTCCGGGGGCTCCCGACCAACCCCAGCATCTTCATTTTAAGGGATGGACATTGAGGCAGGTTTTTGACCAGTTGTCCAGATGACACCTGAGCGCTGCCATACCCCGGTATATTTCAAAGGGCTTTTTCTTAAACCTTTGTCAAACTAAGCACCGACGGGGGTGCGGAAGATGGAAAAAAAGGCTGATTTCCTGAAGTCCAGCGGCTTCAAGATGAGGACAAACGCGAGTATCCTCATCTGGGGCGGATGGCTTGTTTTCCTTTTAGTGTACCTGTTCTTCGGAGGGGCCGGGAGCGTATGGGAGGCAATAGGCGTGATAATAGTCTCCTTAATAGTCGGCATAGTCCTGACTGCGCTGCTGTGGGCCTCCTGGGGTCTGAGGTTCGCGGCGGAGCATGCGGACTGGGAGTGCGGGGTGGAAGAGGGGATTAAAAAGCATATCGACGAGTACATAGACGGGAAAATCGACGAAAGGCTTAAGGGGAAAAAATGAAGACTCTGATAATCTACCACTCAGAGCACCACATGAACACCGAGAAGGTGGCTAAGGCCATGGCAAAGGTGCTCGATGCTAAGTTGGTGAGGGTCGGGGATGCGAAGGCCGAGATGCTCAAGGACTACGACCTAATCGGTTTCGGGTCTGGCGTCTACGGGTTCAAACCCCACCAGGACATCGTTGGATTCGTCGAAAGCCTGCCCAAGATGAAGAAGAAGGCGTTCGTCTTCACGACCAGCGGGTCTGGGAAGGAGAAGTACACCGACAAGCTGAGGTGGCAACTCTCCGAGAAGGGCTTCGACCTGCTGGGATGCTTCACCTGCAAGGGCTTTTGCACATGGGGTCCGTTCAAGCTCTTCGGCGGCGGGGCCAAGGGTCACCCGGACGAGGGGGACCTTGAGAAGGCCAGGGAGTTCGCAGAGGGTTTGAAGGCCTGAATTCTTTTTATTCCCAGTTTTATAATAAAGGGGCTTCCTGAAGATGGACAAAAAAATAATACACTTGGTTATTGTTCTCATCGTAGCTTTGGTTCTTTTGGTGGTTTTGGTCTCGATGCGGCCGCAGGGTGAGAAACCTATAGGAGGGGACAAAGACGAACACGGTTGCCTTATCGCCGCTGGGTACAGCTGGTGCGAGCCGAAGCAGAAGTGCCTGAGGACCTGGGAGGAGCCGTGTGAAGAGGGGAATGCCTGCACAGACTCGGGCGGGACGATCGAGAAGGCGATGTGCTGCAAGTCGGCCGGCGATTTCCCGAACCTCTGTCTGATTGGGGCCTGCGGGTGCGGACCGGCTGACAGCCATGAGGTCGACATCTGCAACTGCGGGGAAGGCAAGTGCTGGGACGGCGAGGCGTGCGTAGTCATGGTCAACAGCTTTGGAGAGTGTGTTGCAGCGGGCTACCCCGTGATGGAGAGCTACCCGCGCCAATGCAGAACGCCAGACGGCAGGACATTTATTGAGGAGGTTGCTATCTGCGAGGACAGGTGCGGCGACGGATTCTGCGATGATATGGTCTGCTTGGGCGAGGGCTGTCCATGTGCAGAGACCCCCGAGAGCTGCCCCGAGGACTGTGCGGGTGAGGAAACTTGCGGTGAAATGAGTATAAGCGAGGCGATTGACATAGCGACTAACAGCGACTGCACAGCTGACGGTTCGTTGTTGGACACGCACTTCTGTAACGAGAACACCCGAACGTGGTGGATCGACCTGGACATAGAGCAGCCTGGCTGCGCTCCTGCCTGCGTCATCAACGTCGACACGGGAGAGGCGGAGATAAACTGGAGATGCACGGGGCTGATAGCCCCCTGAGAAGCATGAAGTCCCCGATACATTTTCTGCACATGAGGAGGAGGAGGCAGTCGAAGTGCGACCCCTACCCGCACCCCCATCCCTGGATCAACCTCTTGGACAGAATAGTACTTGTTTGCGGTATCATAGGTCCTATGACCAGCATACCCCAAATAATGAGGGTCTTCATTGAGAAGGATGTATCGGGAATCTCGGTCATCACATGGTTCCTCTTCGCCGTGTTCAACGTCCCCTGGATAATCTATGGCTATGTGCACAGGGAGAAACCGATCCTCATCGCATACATACTCTGGTTCATAACCAACTCCGCCGTTGTCATCGGCGTCCTCATCCATTCATGAGGGGGTGTGCCGAGCAATCCGTTTTTATTTACCAGCTTTGGAAATATGCACGCGGAGTTTTCCGTGGCTGATGAAAATGGAAGGAACAGTTAAATGGTTTAACGAGCGAAAGGGCTATGGCTTTGTCGAAGGTGAGGACGGAAACGACTATTTCGTGCACCACACTGCGCTTGCAGGAGGCGTGCGCATAAACGACGGCGACGCCGTGTCCTTCGAACCTGTTGAGACGGATAGAGGAAAACAGGCCCAGAAGGTTAAAAAGAAATAGCTTGATTTCTTTTTGAAATCGATTTGCTTTTGGTAGTAAGTTCTATTTATTTTTACTTAGATGGCGTCAGTGCCCCAACCCACCATGGGCCATGATCTTAATCGCCAGCATTAGCAAGACGCCCACCACGAAAAACATAAACGCGAGGATGGCCTTGCTCAGCTTTGGTTCCTTGTGCAATTCGGGTATCAGATCCGAGGCGGCTATGTACATGAAACCTCCGGCCGCGAACGGCAGCATAAGGAAGCGTAGCTCCTCACTGAACCAGAAGAAGCCTATCAGACCCCCCAGGACCGCGGTTAGCTGGGAGATGAAGTTGTAGAGGAGTGCCCGGGTCTTCTTCATGCCTCCATGTAGGAGGACAGCGAAGTCGCCGAACTCCTGCGGTATCTCGTGGGCCAGTATCAAAAAGGAGGTGATGAACCCCAGGCTGATATCGGTCAAGAACGCGGCCGCTATGACCAATCCATCTATGAGGTTGTGGATGCCGTCACCGAAGAGTATCAGATAGCTGTAGACGTGGACATCGCACTTGCCCTCGTGGCAGTGGTGCCAATGCAGCAGCCTCTCTATCAGAAAGAACGCGGAGAAACCCCCTATGAAGAGGAGCATCGAGGTGTCGACGTCCAAGGCCTCGAAGGACTCGGACAGTAGATGCAACAGACTGCCGCTTATCATCGTCCCCGCGGAGAAGGCGATTAGAACGAACAATACCCTATTCAGGGTCTTGTCGCTGAGGCCCAGGGTCAAGGCACCGACAAACGCGACCAGCCCGTCGAGGGTCGTAACCAGGAGGATCCAGAACAGTTCGTACATCGTTGGATTTAGACCGGCTAGGGATAAAAACCGCCCAGGAGGATGGCTACTTGAAGCAATCGTTGAAGTCGCCGCCCGCCTGCAGGCAGAAGTCCCTCAGACCGTCGTTGGCCCAGATCTGCGCCTCCTGCGCATACTTCTGGGCGTTCTCCGGGTCGCTGCATCTTGCTGCGGGATCGGGGTTGCAGAAGCTCTCAGCAGCCTGCTGGTACAGCTTCGCTATCTCCAGGCTGCCACCGGCTATGCTCTCCTCCGTGCATCCTACGCTTATACAAATCCCGTCAAGCTTGTCTACACGTGCCTGGCTCTTCGCTATCCATTCCCTCGCAACGCTGTCTTCCTCGGACACCCTGTAGACCCCGCGTAGCAGGAGTGGGACGTCGATTGCATCGCAGGTCGGGCAGAGGTCGTGGATGGAGCCCCTTCTGATGAGCCAGTATGTGTTGGGTATCTCCTTCCTGCCGCACAGACCCTCGGCTACCGCTGATAGGTCGCCCGCCAAGGTGTCGAAATCGGTGGCGTAATAATCGCCGTCGCTCGCTATCGCCTTCAGGTTTGTTTCCTTAATGTTATCCCCGATCCCGAAGGCTATGATCCTCACTCCTTTCGCCTTGATTTCTTCAGCGTCCTTGACGGCCTCCGCGACCGCTGCTGCCTCGGTGTCTGTTGTCGGCCCGTCGCCATACCGGTTCGGGTTGCCGTCAGAGGCGAAGATGTACATATCGGGTATGCCCCGCCTGTTGTCGAACAGGTTGTGCGCTTTCTCCAATGCGTCCTCCCAGTTGGTAAAACCTCCTGTGGTCGAAGCGTCTATTGCTTTCTCTATGTCATTGATGTCTGATGTGTAGTCCTGGCGCACGGTGGCTATGGTATCGAAGTCCACAACGGCTATCTGGGTAAGCGTGTTGGGCAGGAACTTGTCGACGAAGCCCTTGAAGGCGTCCTTCATCTGCTGCAGTTTCGCATTACTTATGCTCCCAGAGCTGTCCATTATCAAAACCATGTCGAACCCACAGGAATGCTCCGGGCTGGTCGCCTTCACGGTGGCTTTGCAACCGTCGAAACCGGAATTCACTGCCATGGCCAGACCACCCACTATAACGCGTAGGTTGCAGCAGCTGTGGAACCGAAAGGTGAATGGGTCGTTAGGGGTCATCGCCGGCACTACGCAGCTCTGGGCGTCATAACCATCGACTGTGAAGACCCATGGAACCGGGAAGGGACAATGGAAGGTTGACTTGTCCATGAAGTCTATGTCGAACGTGTAGCTGTCGGCCACGTACCACCAGCGGCCGAAGAACTTACCGTCGTATCTGCATTCCAACGGGACGGTCTTGCAGGTGCAGTTGGGGTCGCCGTCCAAAGCCGTGGGCAGCATGTCGCAGGCCTCGGCTGTAGCGCAGTATGATAAATCGTCCGTGTCGCATTCTTCAATGCCATCGTTATTGGGTCCTCCCGTCCCCACCTCATTCGGGCGTTGGACGATTCCGTCGCCGCAGCGTGTAAGTGTGGAAGCTACGCAGGTGCAGTTGGAGCTGCCGTCCACGCTGGCGGGCAGCATGTCGCAGACTTGCCCCGGGGCGCAGTAGGATAAGTCATCTGTGTCGCAGTCCTCCGTGCCTTGGCCATCGATGCCTCCCGTCCCCACCTCGTTCGGGCGTTGGACGATTCCGTCGCCGCAGCGTGTAGGTGGCGGGGGCGAGCAGGTGCAGTTGGGGTCGCCGTCCAAAGCCGTGGGCAGCATGTCGCATACCTCGCCGATCTGGCAGTACGTGAGGTCGTTCAGGTCGCACTCCTCGTTCCCGTCCTCCAGCGGGCCTCCCGTCCCCACCTCGTTCGGGCGTTGGACGATTCCGTCGCCGCAGCGTGTAGCTGTGGGCATACAGAACCTGACCTCCTCGACCGTGGGGCCCCTATCCGACTCCCCCTTGAGTATAAGGGTATACTGAGCGTATCTGCCCCTAGCGGTCATAGGCTCACCGGAGGCAAAGGGGCCCTGCCAGGCGACGCCAGACAAGGTCGAGCTCTCGCCGGCGCGGAAGTAGACCCCTATGATCTCACTACTGGAAGAGACCCCATCCCACTCTAGATTGCCCCACTCCGCCCCTCTTCGCCCGCTGTCAAAGATCGATGACACGAGGACGCCGTTTTCCCCCACTGGCTCCTCTCCCTCGCCGGGCGACTTGTCATAGCACTGCGGTATGCCCGGAGGAGGGTTCTTCGTTATCCTATAGGCATCGAAGTGGACGCTCTCATACGGGCCTGTGAAGCGTATACGGTTGTCCCCAGAGTTGAAGGTAAAGGTGGTAGGATAGTGGCAGGACCACCAGATTTTACCAGAGCTCACGTGATTTGGGTCGAAGCTTTCCTGGCGCTCGCCGTTTACGGTGGTACGCACATACTCGTTTGATTGGCTGACGCCACTGTATTCGCCATCAATCCACACATAATACTCCCCAGCCGCCGGGATGTCCGCCGGCACATTTACTATAATCTCTATCGCACCCCCTCCGTATAAGACATCATTGCCGGAATTGGGCGGTAGCCTCAACTCCTCGTTATGCTCCGGTTCGAAAAGGAGGTCCCAGGCAGCTTCCACAAGGCCCACCTCACGGCCGTCCGAATTTTCACAACCGCCGTAGGTGTGGAAACCCGCATCGTTTACATAATGGTGGGGATACCAAATCGGGTCCTCGCCCTTGCACCGGCTGTCACAGCCTTTCCCACTGGGTGCCACACAATTCCATCCCTTCCCGGTGCCGTCGACAATCGCCCTCCATCCGGAGTCGTAGCCGAACACTGGCCCGCCGGTGGGCTTCTCAACCCTGGCCACCTCCCCGACCCGCGAGATGTCGATGAACCCGTTGTCGGAGAGGTACTTCCTCTCGTCGGCCCACGACTCCTGCCCCAGGCCGGCGACCCAGTCGGTCTGGCCCCAGATGAGCTGGCCACTGTCGCATTTTATCTCCGGCTCCTCATAGCACTTGCACTGCTTCGAAGAATCCGGAGGTCCGCAGACCTTGTCTGGCCTGCATCTGTAGTTTGCCTGCTGCTCGGTGCCGTCGCACTCCACCCAGCTGGGCTCATCATCCCCCTCCCAGATGCCGTTGCAGCCCGCCCTGTATATTATCTCGGCCTCGTCGCTTGCGGGCGGGCCGGCCTCGATGCCGTCATGGGGCGTCACCACACATTCCCATATCTCGCCGGCGCTAGTGAGCTTGTAGGATATCGTATAGCTGGTGTCGACGACCCCCGCGATCCCCAATTCCGCCTGCTCCACGCCGTCCTTGCTCCACTTGTAGGTATATGTGACCGTGTCGCCCTGCGGATCTATCGTCTCAGTCACCCTGCAGGTCAGATCCTGGTCCTGGTAGGCGGGGTTCGGCGTGACCTCGACCTTGATTGTTGGCGGGTCGTTGCAGGGGCGTGTGGTGGGGATGTTCTCGCAGACCCTGCCTGGGGTGGTCGACCATCGGACCTCCTCAGCCACTTGGACGTGGTTGAAGCTGCAGGCGGACCATTTAAGGACCTCGCTGATATAGTGACAGGTGTATTCGCAATCGCAGTTCGAGTTGCATTCGACCGTGACCGGCCAGTCGGCTTGGCATATGCCCATGTCCGTACCGTCGCAGTCCTCGCCGGTCTCCCTCTTGTTGTTGCCGCAGTCTTCTTGAGGAGGAGGTGGCGGGGGTTCCTCACTAGACCTGCAGAGGGCTCGATACGGGTAATTGGGAGCGGACGAGAGATACCAGCTGCATCGCCAGTGTGAATCGAACCAGCCCCCATCGGGGGGCGCGATTTCGGGGGGCAGATATTCCTGTATCTTTATACACTCCTCACCATAGCGTGCGCAGACCTGGTCACCGTTGCCCGACATAAAGGTTCTCCACGTGTCTGCCGCAAAAGCCAGCGGTATGGTTAGGAGCAAAAGACCAAACAGTGCTGTTCCCTTTATATATCTCGTTTTGTTCATTTTATCTGGGAGGCGCCGCTCATGACGACAGATTTGCAGGCGTCCTTGATGACAACGTCCGATATCTCGAAGCAAAGGCTGGCGTCCAGGGTCCCTATGGCCCGCTCATAAGTCACTATGTCGTCTACGGCGGCCTCGCATTTTTCCCTCTTCGCCTTGTCCTCGATGCATCCGCAGGTCTTCGAATACTTGTTTTCCACAGCGTTAACGTGAGCCTCGTAGTCGTTCGGGAAGTCGCAGATCTTCTCAGGAGGGGGTATCACGTGTCGCTCTGGCTTCTCCCCCAGGGGGACCAGTAGCAGGATAACCAGGATCGCAACGGCTACGACGAAGATCGCGATAGGAACCTTGGGCCATTTCTTCACGTCAGGGGCCATTATTTACACATTATAAGAATGTCTAGGTCTTTAAAAATCAGGGGGGTTGGGGGGGGCTGCGTGTGGCAGCCCTAGCTCTCTACCAACGGCACTTCCGGCCGGTGGACCGGGGAATCAAGAACAATACTGGAGCTGATCCGGGTCACGCCCTTGAGGTATTGTATCTTGTCCACTAGGAGGCTTCTCAGCGAGTCTATGCTCCTAGCCCTCACCTTCAGTAACATATCTGTATCCCCGGTCACGTTGTGGGCTTCTATGACCTCGGGTATGGACTTGAGCTCCTGGTTGAACCTGATGACATCAAGAGTGGGGTGGTCGAGGGTTACGTTTACCAAGGCGAGCACCTCGTAGTCGAGCTTCTTGGGGTTTAGGACGGCTGTGAAGCCCTCTATCACGCCTAGCTTTAACATGCGCGAGACCCGCTCATGCACCGTGGCGCCCGAAAGACCGAGGTTGCGCGCTATCTCCAGGAACGGCGTGCGCGCGTTCTTCTGAAGGACCCTCAGTATCTCCAGGTCCTTCCCGTCAATCTGTAGGTTTTCCCCTCGTTTTGCCATATATTTCTGATAATTATTAGGCAAAGTATAAAAATTACTAACAAATATTTAGGAAAAAGGCTGATTCTAAATAGATTTTTAATAATAATGGTTTAAAATATGAAAAAATGAAGGTGACGCCAGTTCCTCTGGAGATCAAGTGCAGGGACCCCGACGCGGCCTATGATGCCGTGAGGGGCAGGGACACCTACCTGCTCGAGTCAGCGGAGGGTGGGGAGAAGGTGGCCCGCTATTCCTTCATAGGGTTCAACCCGGTCGCGAAGCTGCTGGTAAAGGACGGGAAGGTGAAATTCGAGGGTTTAAGGAAGCTGAAGGCGGATGGGAACCCACTGTCCATATTAAGGGGGCTGATGGATCGGTTCGAGCTAACGGATGGCGACTCTGCCCGCTTCTTCGGCGGGTTCGTCGGCTATTTTTCGTACGACCTGGTCAGATACTTCATAGAACTGGGCGGCAACGTGGACGATTTGAAAGAGCCAGACTGCGAGTTCGTGCTGGCCAAAAACAACATTATCTTCGACCACAAGGCGGGGAAGACCCTACTGACCCAGAACGAGTTCGGGGAGTTCGACAGGGAGGCTGTGGTTGGAGACCTTAAGGACCTCAGCAAATCGCTGGACTTCAAGGACAGGACGAGGGCGGGTGGTAACGAGGTGAACGTCCGCTCCAACCTAACCAAGCGGGACTTCCAGAAGGCGGTCAGGCGCGCCCTTGGGTACATACGCGACGGGGACGTCATACAGGCCGTTCTGTCGCAGAGGTTCGAAACCCATTTCGACGGGGACAGCTTCGGGGTCTTCAAGAATCTGAAAAAAATAAACCCCTCGCCATACATGTACCACCTGGACTTCGGCGGAAGGAAGATAGTCGGCTCGAGCCCGGAGATGCTGGCCAGGGTCGAGGGGCGGCAGGTATTGACCTACCCGATAGCCGGGACGCGGAGGAGGGGGGAGACAGGGGAGGAGGACAAGAGGCTAGAAAGGGACCTGCTCTCCGACGAAAAGGAGACAGCAGAGCACCTGATGCTCGTGGACCTGGGGCGGAACGACGTCGGGCGGGTAGCGAAATTCGGGACCGTGAAGGTCAACAAGTTCATGTCTGTTGAGAAGTACAGCCACGTTCAGCACCTGGTGTCGGAGGTGGAGGGCGAGCTGCTGAGAAGGAAGGATGAATTTGACGCCCTGCAGAGCATATTCCCCGCCGGGACCGTCTCTGGCGCGCCGAAGGTGCGCGCGATGGAGATAATCGAGGAGCTGGAGCCCTGCAAGAGGGGCGTTTATGCCGGTTGCGTCGGGTACTTCTCGTTCAACCACAACATGGACACTGCCATCGCAATCAGGACCCTGGTGATGGAGGGCGACACGGCTTACATGCAGGCCGGCGCCGGCATAGTCGCAGACTCGAAGCCAGAGAAGGAATACTTTGAAACAGTCAGCAAGGCGAAGGGCATGCTAAAGGCATTGGAGGGGAAATGAACGTACTCGTGATAGACAACATAGACAGCTTCGTGTACAACCTCGTCCAGTATCTGGGCGAGGAGGGGGCGAAGCCGATAGTCTTCGACAACAGGGCTAGCATGCGGGAGATAAGCAGTGCTGTCAGGAAGAACAGGGTTGAGAGGATCGTTATATCGCCAGGCCCGAAAAGGCCGGAGGAAGCCGGTGTCTCCAACGAGGTCATCAGGAGGTTCGGGCCGAAGATACCCATTCTGGGAGTCTGCCTCGGCCATGAGTGCATCGGTTATGTCTACGGCGCGAAGATACGGCAGGCGAAGACGCTGAAGCACGGGAAGACGTCGATGATAAGCCACTGCTGCGGGGGAATATTCACGGGGCTCCCGAACCCGTTCGAGGCCGTCAGGTACCACTCGCTGGTTCTCGACGATATGTCCATGCCGGAATGCCTTCGGGTATGCGCCATAAGCAATGATGATAAAGAGGTGATGGCCGTCGAGCACAAGAAGCACCCCGTGACGGGGGTCCAATTCCACCCTGAGAGCATAATGACCAAGGAGGGGAAGCGGGTCATAAGGAACTTTTTAAACCTGCCCTTCTAATTTAGCGCGAAAATGCCTTCATTGCAACGTTCTTCTGCGGAGAACCCGATGACGGGTGCGGGTATAATCCGATACTTCAATGAGGAGAAGGGGATAAAGATAGAGCCGATGGTGTTCATCGGGCTGACGGTGGCCTTCATCGTGCTGGAGATACTTCTAAATCTCGTTTGAGCCCTGCTTTATACTTGTAGTGTAACTTCTCATGCTACGGGTTTAAGGAAGACTCTGGGTTGGAGAAAAAAGAGAAAAAGAAGGAGGGGTTACCTCCTTACATCTCCATGTCGCCCATGCCGCCGCCCATCCCTCCGGGTGGCATCGCCGGGCCTTTGTCCTTGCTGGACGAAGCAATCACGTCGTCTATCCTCAGGATCAGCTCGACCGCTTCAGCCGCTGACTTGATGGCCTGTGTCTTGATCTTCTGGGGCTCGACTACTCCCTTTTCCCACATGTTCTTCACCTTGCCCGTGTACACGTCGAAGCCTATCTTCGCGCCCTCCTTGTCATGCTTCGACCTCATCTCGACCAAGATGTCGATTGCATCCAGACCGGCGCTCTCGGCCAGGGTCCTAGGTATTATCTCCACCGAGTCCGCGAAGGCGTTTATCGCTAGCTGCTCCCTGCCGCCTACGGATTCTGCGTATTCCCTTAAACCCTTGGCGATCTCTATCTCAGGCGCCCCGGCGCCGGTTACTATCTTGCCCACCTCTACCGAAGCCGCCACTCCGCCGATGGCGTCCTTGAACGCCCTCTCGGCCTCGTCGACAACATGCTCGGTACCACCTCTGATCAGCACTGAAACAGCCTTCGGGTCCTTGCACTGCTGGACGAAAATCATCTTGTCTCCTGATATCTTCTTCTCCTCGACAAGACCTGCGCTGCCCAGCTCCTTGGAGGACAAATCTTCAACGCTCGTGACAACCCTCGCGCCCGTCGCCTTGGCCAAGGCTTCCATATCGGACTTCTTGGCCCTGCGCGCAGCCATTACCCCCTTCTTGGATAGGTAGTGCTGGGCGACATCGTCTATGCCCTTCTGGCATATGAGGACGTTCGCACCGCTCGCAGCGACCTTGTCCACCATGCCCTTAAGCATCTTCTCCTCCTGGTCCAGGAAGGCCTGCAGCTGGTCCGGAGAGGTGATTCTAATCTCTGCGTCTGTCTCGGTCTCCTTGACCTCCAAAGCGGAATCGAGGAGAGCGATCTTGGCCTTGGTCAGCCTCTTGGGCATGGCGTCGTGCACTACTTCCTTGTCGATTATGACGCCAGATATTAGTTCGGTGTCGCCGATGCTGGAGCCCTGTTTCTTCTCCAGCTTTATATTGTCCAGATCCACCTCTATCTTTCCGTCCTGCTTCTCCGCCACCATCTTCACTGCCCTGACAGCAAGGTCGGAGAGGTGCTCCTTCGCAGTCTCGGCGCCCTTCCCGGTCATCGCGGTCTCGGCAATCTTCCTTAAAAGCTTCTCGTCGTTTATATCGGTTTTAACCGCTATCTTGTCCAGGATCTCCATGGACTTCTCGGCTGACATCCTATAACCCTTCACTATGACCGAGGGGTGGATCCCCTGGTCGAGCAGATTCTCCGCATTTTTTAGGAGCTCCCCGGACACTACCACAGCGGTCGTGGTCCCATCCCCCACCTCCTCGTCCTGGGTCTTGGCGACCTCGACTATCATCTTCGCCGCCGGATGCTCGATCTTCATCTCGTCCACAATCGTAGCTCCATCGTTCGTTATCACTATGTCACCTAAATCGTCCACAAGCATCTTGTCCATGCCCTTTGGGCCTAAAGTCGTCCTCACAGCCTCGGCCACCATCTTGGCAGCCATTATGTTCATCCTCTGGGCGTCCCTGCCCTGGGTCCTAGTATAACCCTCGGGCAGCAACACTACCGGTATAGCCTGTTGTTGTGCCATTTTTTCACCCTTTTAGAATTTGAATTTTCAATACAGCATTAGTTTGAATGTAGTAATATAAAAACCTTATCTTTGAGAATTTTTATTCTCTTACTCCAAAATCTACACATGGGGAGAAAGACGCTAATCCTGTTATTCTTAGTTTGTTTGGTTTTCTTCTCAGCTAGCACGTTCGCTGCATGCTGGGATTGCGCCACCGGAAGTTCCGACTCAGGCGACAGAAGCACCTACTGCGAATGCGATGAACAGGAAAAGTGCAAGGACCCCTTCCGCAAGAGCACTGTTTGGGAATATAGCACAGGGCTTGGTTGCGGTGATATAAGTTCGGGCATTGACTACTGCTCGGATAAGTATACGCTGGAGGAAGCATATCTGGATTGTTATTCCTGCGACGAGGTTAAGTGGGTGACCATCGACTGTAGGGACTACGGGGACTACGTATGCTCTGACGGAAGATGTGTGGTGGGCGACCCCTGCGAAGGTGTAGTATGCGACGACTACTGCGGGAGCGACAATGTCAGGTACTACAACGGAGAATGCTCCGGCGGCAATTGCTACTACACCACGTACGACTGCGACAACTCCGACACAGGTTGGACCTATGAATGCCCGGCAAACTATGTAAGGAGAAGGAAAAGCGACTACTCCTGTTCGGCTGGGTCGTGTGTCGAGAGTATAGTCTATGAATATATCTCCTACCTTGGGGACAGCGACTACTGCGACAAGAGGGCGGACTACTGCACGACCAAATGCACCCACGGGCAGTACGACTGCGACTCCAACTCCGAGTGCGCGAGCGGGCTGGAGTGCAAAGGAGGGATATCCAGCATAGGAGACGGCTGCTGCTATTCCAGCGAATATTGGAACGACAACACCAACAAGTGCGTCCAGTGTTACTCAGATTCTCAGTGCCAGGCGGATTACTGCACGGATTGGCAGACGATCTGTACGACCTCGCAGGTGAAGAGGACCAGGACTTGCTATGACTACTATTGCACGAGTAGCGGGACGTGCTCTTACACAACCACCCCGGAAACCCAGACGTGGGACAATGGTCATGAGGATTTCTGCAAGAAGAAGAAGGAGTACTGCGGGGTGGGCTGTTCTCGTGGCCAGTATGACTGCGACTATGATTCTGAGTGCGCAAGTGGATTGAATTGCAAGGGCCCCATCGGCGGAAACCTAGACGGATGCTGCAACACCAATGAACAATGGGACGACGCAGGCTATAGGTGTGTGGAATGTTTATCCGATTCGCACTGCCATTCCGACTACTGCACTGAATGGGCATACACCTGCACATCCACGCAGGTCAAGAGGGAAAGGACCTGTTATGACTACTATTGTACAAGCAGTGGGATGTGCGCTTATACCACAAATCCAGAAAGCGAAGTGGTCTCATCTAATGGTGATAGCGACTACTGCAATGAGAGGTCGGCTCACTGTACCACGAAATGCACCCACGGGCAATACGACTGCGACTCCAACTCCGAGTGTGCGACCGGGCTGGAGTGTATGGGTCCTCTAGCTGTCTACTCTGACGGATGCTGCTACCCCGGGACTGAGAAGTGGGACCACACACTTCTTATCTGCTACACGCTCCATGACCACAAGGGGTGCTACGACGGTGATGTATACTGGTATGACTCCCGAGGGGAAAGGCAGGATAAGGCTGAGGAATGCGGTGACAGCGGATGGGCTGGCGATGCCTACTGCGACAGCAACAAGGTGTATAGGGATTATGTGAACAGGGGATGCTCAAATGCGGCTTGCACGGCGTCCACGGAAAAGAGGCTGGTGGAGACGTGCGATGGCTGGGAGAAATGCGTGGGCGGCGAATGTGTGGCGAAGACCTGCGAAGAGATGGGGTACCCAAAGGGCAGCTGCTCCGGTCTGGACCCGACAAAGTGCATCGACAACGACGCTTACGAGTGCAAAGACGTTGGCAGTACCAAGTGCTGGAGTCTTAAGGAAGACTGCGGGCCAGACGAGTACTGCAGAGACCCTGTGGGATCCACTGGCGCGCACTGCACTAGCAACCCTATAATAAGCTTTTCGGGGAAGGTACTAGGCTTTGTGTTCGATAACGGCAACTCCCACTACGAAGGTCTTCCAAATTTGAAGGCGAGGTTATATGACAAGGATTTGATTGATGACGCCTTAATCGGCGAAGCGACTACTGATGCTGAAGGGCATTTCTCGTTTACCGGTATTGACACGGAGGCATGGGATGCAGGAGATGGAGACACCGCCGATCTTTATGTGGTGGTAAAGCTAGAGACTCCTATAGTCGCTTTATCCAGAGCTTGGGATCCCACAATAATCTCATACAACACAAACACTACAGAGAATGCAATCTCAAGTATACAAGAGGACATAATAATAGGGGGGCCGCAAGCACCGATGGAGGATAGAACAATTGGCATATTGCTCGTTACGACATTAATTACGGTGGAAAGGGAATATGCACTCTTCAAGAGCTTTTACCCCGAGTGGTCCATGAAACAGGTTTTTATTGAGATCCATGAAGGAGAGGACACTGCCTACTGGGAAGAGTTTTTTAAAGATGAGATACATCTGTACGAAGAACGAATGGCAGACTTTAGTGTTGTAGCGCATGAGTATGGGCATGCGGTCATGTGGAACGAGTATGGGACCGTTGAAGGGGAAGGTGCTGCGCACACCCCCTGGTCCGAGGAAGTTGGTAGGGGTTTGATAATGCATCATATAGACCCGAGTGATCCTGAGTTCGCGATGATGGAGGGTTGGGCTGAATTCATGCAGTCGGTTATTGTGGAGAAGATGGAGGTGAGCTCCCCATGTGAGGTGGATGGCGTGGTAAGAACGGGGGTGTTGTATTACAGCAAAGAGAATAATGATTGGGACGTCAATTGTTCAGGATGTTGCAAAAGGGATATAGAGACCAACAAGTGGTGGATGGGTGGGGATTATGAGCCTGACAACAGCGGAGCGATAGTCGAAGGAGCCGTAGCGAGCATATTCTGGGATATATACGATTCGGAGAACGGCGATGAGCTAAACGGACAGGGCATCTCTGATGGCTTCAAGAAGATTTGGTCCATCATAAGGGAGGACAACCCAGACAACATACTGGAATTCTGGGACCAC
>JAFGQM010000021.1 GCA_016935655.1 Candidatus Altarchaeota archaeon
CTTGCCCTGGGGCACCCCCTCCACTATATCCACAAGGACGATGTCACCTAGCTCCTTTTGCGCAATTATGTGTGCAGCAGTCGAGCCGACATTACCAGAACCTATTATGCTAATCTTCTTCCTATCCATTCTTTGAGAGAATTTAAATTAGAAAATATGAATCAGAAAAAGCGTACAAACCTATTGTTTCTCCTTGATGGATCTTATTATCGCGACCACGTTCTCGAACCTCTCCCTGTCCTGCTGGATACCGGTTTCCAACTCTTTCATCTGCCTTTTTTCAGCCAGAACAACGCTTTTGATTACGTTTATCTCACGGACTATGAGGTTCATGCGCTGTTTTATCAGATCTATCTCGGAGTCTACTGTCCTGACTTCTTCTACCAGGTTGTTCACAAGCTCGACCTGCTCCTCAACATCTCTTCTCCCACCCCTTTTCTTTTCTCTCTGCTCTCTTCTTGCAGACCTGTCTTCCCTATCCATATTGGGTCGCTTAGTTTATAAGTTATGCATAATAAAAATAGCATGGACGTTCTTCTCGACGCCACCTACAAGACGGTTGATGAGAAGGCCGTTATCGAGCTTTTCTACAAACCTTCCAACAACCTAGAAGACAAGACAATCAAAGAGGTCAAGGATTTTGAGCCCTACTTCTATGCCCTGCCAAAGTCAGGCATAGAAGACTTGGTGGAGGAGATAAACTCGTCCCATTTCCCCCAGATAAAGAAGGTCGAGATAGCGGAGCGAATCGACCTAAACAAAACGAAGAAAGTAGCATTAATAACAGTCAACCACCCTAGGAACGTCCCCGAGATACGCGACAAGATAACTGACCTTAAAAGCTGTAGCGAGGTCAGGGAGGCCGACATACGGTTCGTCCAGAGGTACATAATAGATGCAAGTCTCGTCCCCATGGGTGGCATCGATAAAATAAAACCCAACATAGCGTCCTTTGACATAGAAACCGCGCACCTCAGCAGCAATGACAAAAGCGAAGACCGCATTTTGATGATAAGCTATGCCGACACCAAGGGCCTCAAGAAGGTCTGGACCTTCAAGCATCAATCAAAGCTCCCGTTTGTGGAATCCCTCCCCGGGGAGAAGGAGATGATACAAAAGTTCATAGAAACAGTCAAGAACCAAAGAATCGATTTGATAGTGTCGTACAATGGCGACAACTTCGACTTTCCAGTCATAAAGGAAAGGTGCAAGGATTTTGGGATGGAATTCAGCCTGGGCGCAAGGGGGGACGATGTAAAACTTGAAAGAAGGGGGATGAACCTGGGGGCTAGGGTCGTAGGCAGGCCACATGTGGACCTCTATCCGGTTTGCCGCAGGATATTCACTCTGCCCAGGTACACTCTCGAGGACATATACCTGGAACTCTTTGGCAAGGAGAAGGAGGACATCGACGTCGAGAAGATCCCGCAGTGGTGGGCCGGAGGGCAACAGGAACAGTTGGATACATTATTCACCTATTCCATGTCGGATGCAGACTCCTGCCTGAGAATCTCCCACGAGGTATTGCCATTGCAATACGAGCTTACCCAGTTTATCAGACAGCCCATTTTTGAGGTCTCTAGGATGGGCACCGGAAACAGCGTGGAGTGGCTGCTCATGAAGAAAGCCTTCGATGCCAAGATTCTGGTTCCTAACGGCCCTAGCGACGATGTTGCAAGGGACAGGTCCATGGACACCTATGAAGGGGGCTTCGTTGTTGAACCGGACAGGGGGATACATGAGAACATACTCGTCTTCGACTTCCGTTCCCTGTATCCATCGATAATCATGGCCCACAACATTGATCCGGCCACCTTGAACTGCGACTGCTGCAAGGGCAACGCCCATGTGGCGCCTACTGGAGCAAGGTTCTGTAAGAAGTCCAGAGGGCTGATACCCGAGATACTGGACGACATAATCAAGAGGAGGATGAGGGCCAAGCTTGAGCTAAAAAAACTGAGGGAACAGAAAAGGAAGGATGGTACGGAGGAGAAAATCCTAGATGCGCGCCAGCAGGCCCTGAAGATACTGGCCAACTCGGTCTATGGCTACATGGGCTTTGCAAGGGCACGCTGGTACTCCCGCGAATGCGCGCGCGCAGCCACGGCTTGGGGGAGGGATTACATACAAAAGACCATAAAGAAAGCTAAAGAGGAGGGGCTTAATGTGGTCTATGGCGATACCGATTCATTGCTCATAACCCTGCCCGGCCCAGTAAGCGAAAATGAGATCCTAAAGAAGAAGAACGATTTCCTTAAGGTCATAAACGAGAGCCTTCCTCCGGCAATGGAACTTGAGTTTGAGGGCTTCTATCCTCGAGGCGTCTTTGTAACGAAGAAGAGGTATGCGCTTGTGGACAGGGACAGGAAACTGACCATAAAGGGCCTGGAGACCAAGAGGAGGGACTGGGCGAACATAGCAAAAAAAACCCAGGAAGAGGTCCTGTATACCATACTGTGGGAGAACGATCCAAAGAAGGCTGCCGAGATAGTAAAGAGCAGAATCAAGGAACTTAGGGAGGGGAAGGTACCGTTGAAGGAATTGGTGATATTCACCCAGCTTACAAAAAATCTTGGGGAATACCAGAGCATCGGCCCCCATGTCCATGCTGCAAGGAAGGCCCAGAAGAGGGGCAAGACAGTCAGGCAGGGTGATCTGATACAGTACATAATAACCAAAAAGGGCGCTTCCATAAGTGAGAAGGCCGAGATGGTGGGGTTTGTAAACGAGAACGACTATGATGCCGAATATTACATAAACAACCAACTCCTCCCCGCTGTCATGAGGATCCTAGAGGCTGTGGGGTACAAGGAGGACGAGTTGAAGGGGTTGGGCAGACAGATGACTTTGGGGGATTGGTGAGATGAAGCGCGCGCAAAGACTCAGGAGGATTAGGGAAGCGGCGAGAACTAGCTTCTCCCAGAGGACTAGACAAAGGGAGGCTATTCAGAAGAGGCTCACTCCAGAGGCCCGGCGGAGGGTATACGATAATTATATCTCATTAGAGCGCGCGAAGCCGAGGGCGAGGTCCGCTAGTCCGGCGGGGGTGACGGAGGCGGTTAAAACATTTGCTAGAGGTTTTCAGGCAAACGAGGCAGGCATAAGAAAGATGGTCGATAGGATCAGGGGCTTTTACGTACCTGAAAGAGACCTCACAATACTGCGCTTCACCTACGACAACCAGACGGCCCACGACATACTCACCAATCAGAGGATACCCACGTTTTTTTACAGAACGCGAGATGGCGCACAGGCTCCTGCC
>JAFGQM010000022.1 GCA_016935655.1 Candidatus Altarchaeota archaeon
TATGAGGCCCAACACATCGTCTATCACCGCAGCCCCTATTATGGCCTTTGCCGCTTCTGTCTGCAGCTTTCCCATCTCCTTGAGGACATTTGCCGTTATTGCTATGCTTGTCGCTGTGAGGGCTGTACCTACAAAGATGGCGCCTTGGAAGCTGAAGCCGAAGAATTCGGCGACATAGTAACCATACACCCAGGGGATAATAACGCCCACCAGAGCTATGAGGGCATATTTCCCCTTGGCCAGGTCCCTGAACTTGAATTCCAGCCCCACGACAAAAAGCAGTATTACCGCCCCCAAGTGGCCCACACTGCTGACGAAATCAGTGTAGGTTATCAGGCCAAGCAGGCTAGGGCCGACTATTATGCCGACTAGTATCTCCCCTATGACCGCAGACTGGTTTATCCGGGAGGCGACCAGATAACCGGCCATGGCTACAAAGAGCAAAAGACTCATCTGGAACTCTATGGAAGACAGTATCTCTGCTGTGACCATTCTATGTTTATGCCCCCCGGTCAGGTAGAATATGCTGTCTATTTGTAGATAAAATGTTAAAAACAGATTTTATAGTCGGTATGCCAAACATAGCATGAGAATCAGCGCTTCCGGGATAATATTGGAGGACAAGAGGATACTTTTTGGTCAGGAGGGCTTTGTATAGAGATAATTTCCCCGGTTCTTGGGCATGTCGTGGGAGAGGGGGGGCTAATCTGGTTTATATGCTCGAATACGTTTACTGAACATGAGAAACTACCCCTACTTTCTACTGGTTTCGTATCTAACCGCCCTCCTGTTCGAGACTATAGCAAACACAATAGGCGATGGCAAACTTTTCCAACAGGAGGGGTGGCCCATATTCTTCCTGGTATGGTATGGTGCGCTCTATTCGCCTGTGTTCCTGGTTCTGAATAAAAAGCCTCTCTGGATGCCGGTCCTCGCCGGTGCGATTATCGGTCCCGTGGTGGAAGTGGTCTTCTTCCAGAGGTTGAACCCGCTTGTTGACCCATTGGTCTACGCGGTAATGTTCCTTGTGCCTTTCTGGGTTCATCACAGGTACCTTGTAGGGAAAAGTACATAAGTTCTTCTTCCCTGAAATTCTAAAAAACGCAAAACATGGACTTATCAACCATCCTACTTATGGCGATTGGCTTGGCTATGGATACCCTCGCAGTCTCGATAGCCAGCGGAGCAATCTTAAAGCACCCCAAGATGAAGCATGCTGCGCACATAGCCCTCTTCTTCGGAGGCTTCCAGTTATTGATGGCTGTCCTGGGCTGGCTTGCAGGTTTTGCTCTAGCCAGCCTCATCTCTCAGTTCACCCCCTGGCTGGCGTTTGGCTTACTATCCCTCATAGGCGTGAGGATGATATCCGAGGCACTCAAGTCCTGTCCTGCAGAAAAGAGATTCGACCCGCTAAACATCTATGTGCTTTTGGTCTTGTCAGTAGCGACAAGCATAGACTCTCTGATGGTCGGCTTCAGCCTTGCGTTCCTGGGCTTCGAAGTGCTGGTCCCGGCTGTGACAATCGGGGCGGTGACCTTTGCCATCTCGTTTGCAGGCGTCTTTGTCGGCAAGAAGTTTGGCCACATCTGTGGGAACAAGGCGGAGCTTATTGGCGGGATCATATTACTATCTATCGGCCTTAGGATATTGCTTGAAAGTGTCCTATAATGAAAATAAGAAAGGGAGATAAGCGGGATGTACAGCAGATCCTAAGCATGCTCAAGGCGACCCCTGCACTGTAGGGTATGGGCGAGGGTGTCGTACTAGATTATTCGAGCAATACGAGCGATATTGCAAAAAGAGGAGACTAAAGCTTATCAACGGTCTTGTCCAGACGAAAAACAAGGAAACGCAGGAGTTCTGTGAAAAAATGGGGCTTAAGCAGGGTAATACTTATTACTACCACAAAAAGGAACCCTAGGGCGATCAGGCCTGGCCGCACAATTTAAGGAGCTTCTCCCAGTCCTTGTCAACGTGGGCCTGTATCTGGTCTACGATGGGCTTGTACTCCGGCTTAAGGAGGTGCCTGAACCTGCTCTGCGTCTTTATGAACTCCGTGATCGGCTTCTTCTCAGCGGGCTTGTAGCTCAGCTTGTACTGCCCGTTCTCCACCTCGTAAATCGGCCAGAAGCACGTGTCCATGGCAGCTTTGGTTACAGAGATTGCACTGTTCGTGTTTATCCCCCAAAAGAGTATACAGGGTGACAAAACGACAAGGACTGTTGGTCCACGAGTATTGAGGGCCTTTTCGGCCTTCTTCATGAAATCGAACCAGTTGCCGACAGTGGCTTGGGCCGCATAAGGTATGTTGTGGGCCACGCAGATCTCCATCAGGTTCTTCCTCCATTGCTCCTTGCCATGGTGGACCTTCCCCTCAGGCGCTGTTGTGACAGATGAGCCCATAGGGGTCGCAGAAGATCTCTGGTTCCCCGTATTCATATAGCCCTCGTTGTCATAGCAGACATACGTGAAATCGTGGCCCCTTTCAAGCGCGCCGGAGAGTGATTGTAAACCTATATCAAAGGTCCCACCGTCCCCGCCAAAAGCCACAAACCTTATGTCATCCTGTATCTTGCCCTTCTTTTTCATCGCCCTATACGCAGTCTCTACACCGGATATGGTCGCAGCCGCATTCTCGAAGAGGCTGTGTATCCATGGGATATTCCAGGCGGTGTAGGGATATATGGTCGTGGACACTTCCAGGCAGCCAGTAGCGTTTGAGGCGATTATCGGCTTGTCAGTCGCAGCCATTATGGTCTTGGCTATCATGGGCGCGGCACAGCCTGCGCACAGCCTGTGGCCGGACGTAATCCTCATTGGCCTTTCCGAAAATTCCTTGAAGTTCATTTTATTCCCTCAAACCTAAGTACTTTTGCCCTCCACTAGCCTTGATAGTGAGCAGATCCTTGAATGCCCCTTCTATATCGGTGTTGAATAACTCCCTGCCCCCTAGGCCGAAGACATAGCTCTGCAGGTTGACCTTGATCCCCCTATCATAGAGCGAGCCTATGACCTCGCCGTACAGAGGCGCGTGCGCGCCGAAGGAGAGAGCACGGTCCAAGACCCCTACATGCTTCGCATCGCTTATTGCTTCAGCCACCTCCGCGTATGGGAACGGCCTGAATGTCCTGAGCTTGAGGAGGCCGACTTTCTTGCCCTCCCCCCTCATCTTGTCGACCACTGTCTTAGCCGTCCCGGCAGCTGAGCTCATCGTTATGATGACTGCCTCAGCGCCATCCATCCTGTATTTTTCCACATGGCCGTAAACATTGCCCGTTATCTTGCTGAA
>JAFGQM010000023.1 GCA_016935655.1 Candidatus Altarchaeota archaeon
GGGGTTCAGGATCGATGAGGACGGTGTAGAAGTGAGCGGGGGGCCTGTGAATGCTGTCAGGAAGAACTCGAAGTACTCCCTGGAGGTCGGAGTGGGGAACAAGAAATCCGGGGAACTGGCGAGGGAGATGAAAGCGAATATTTTAAGGAAGACCGGTAAAGAAGACGGGCAACGTATAAAGGAGGTAGACCTCGGCGAGATACAGAGGTGGATCCCGGCCGGCAAGGGCGAGCTGAAAAAATGACAGAAAAGAAAAAATTCGCTGTGATCGGAGACCCGATTGCGCATAGCCTGTCACCAGTCATGCACAACGCAGTATTCTCTTTCTTGGGGCTAGACTGTACATATGAGGCGATCAGGGTCCCGGCAAAAGACTTGGGCGCAAGGTTTAAGGAGATGGAGTCCGAGTTCTCAGGGATAAATGTGACCATACCCCACAAGATAGGGGTGATTACGTACTTGGACGGGTTGGATGGAATTGCAAAATCCATAGGGGCCGTCAACACAGTCAAAATCGAAAATGGGAAAGCCACGGGCTACAACACAGACGGGATAGGGGCAGTCATGGCACTCGAGGACGAGTGCGGCGATATAAAGAAAAAGAATGTCCTCCTCCTAGGGGCCGGAGGCGCTGCGCGCGCGATAGCCTTCGCATGCGCGCAGGAGAAGGCCGAGGTCAGCATATGGAACAGGACCATCGAGAAGGCCATAAGCCTGGCCAAGGAGGTCGGAGGCTCTGTCTGCCTTGACTTGAACATATTGGATGAATTTGATGTTATAATCAATTCTACATCCGTGGGCATGACACCGAATGTCAACGAAGCTCTTTTAGAGGCCGGACAGATCCCAAAAAATTCAGTGGTGATGGATATTGTGTATAACCCTCTTGAAACGCAACTGTTAAAGGAGGCAGAAAAAGCAGGGGCACGAACTATAGACGGTGTTGAGATGTTCGTAAACCAAGGCCGTGAGTCCCTCAGGGTCTGGCTTGGGATAGATGCGCCGAAGGATTTGATGAGGAAGGCAGTCTTGGAGATGTTAGACAACGGTTAACACTCGCGCGCATTTTACTAGCTCTTTGTTCTAAACATAGGCGATGATTGAGTATCTGATTTTGGGGGTCCTACAAGGGATAACCGAATGGCTGCCGATAAGTTCCCAAGGAATGACAATCCTGGTCTCACAGGCATTCGGCTTTGAGCTGTCCAGGGCTCTGGACTTGTCCATATGGCTCCACAGCGGGACCCTTCTGGCAGCGATAGTCTATTTCAGGAGGGACCTGTTGTCGATCCTTAAACTGGAAAAACGGGAGCTGCTCTCGTTTTTAATCCTTTCCACGATAATCACCGCTATCATAGGCGGGCCTTTGTACCTGGGGTTCTCGGAATCCATGGAAGGGTTCCCTGGTGAGATAGTAATCGGGGCCATAGGCGCGCTGTTGATAGTGACCGGGATAATCCAAAGATACGCCAAACCCAAAGAAAGGGCTGTTGAGAACGCGGGTAAAAAAGACGCGGTAATCGTCGGGTTGGCACAGGGCTTTTCTGCTTTGCCGGGGATCAGCAGGTCTGGTATAACCACCTCCGCTCTACTTTTCTCCGGATTTACATCCAACGCCGCCCTTAAGCTCTCATTCCTGATGAGCATCTTCGCGGTGGCGGCTGCGGAGGTGGGCCTCCAGCTGAGGGGCGGGTTCACTGTGGGCTCAGGCGAGTTCCTAGCCCTTCTGGCCTCCTTTGGCGCAGGGATACTGACGATAAGCCTGCTCCTTAAACTAGCGTCGAGGATAAAATTCTGGGCCTTTTGCATATTGATCGGTGTGTTAAGCCTGGTGTCGCTATCCTTCTACTTAGTTACCTAGCTCCCCGGACAGGCGTTTAAGGTCTTTCTCGAACTCGTCCTCGCTGATGTCTGTAGTGAGCCACTCCAGTATGTAAACGGCTGCCGCCGCAATGGGTAGCAGTACGATTACCAGTATTGTATCCAACTTGAAAAGGACGCCCAGCGTGAACACGACCAAGACCGCAGCCATCATGTGCATCCCCTGGGCGAACCACTGGTCAGAGCCCTCGGGGAGTTGAGACGAGAACGCTATGATCGAGGCCAAAAAAAGGAACACCCATATGACCAGGGTCACAAAGCCCAAGCCGGATGAGAGGCTGTCAGAAGACCAGAAAAACAGGACGAGGGCAAATAGCACTATATTTAGTATGTATAATAACACAATCCATCCCGCCCTGGGCAATGGCCCGCGCGCTTTTTTTACCCTAGGTTTGTCAGCCCCGGTATCCAGCACTATGGAACCCCTATAGCTACAGTCTTTACATAGATATCTCTGGTCTGTGCTGCCCACGGCAAAGCCGTCTGTTGTGGACAAGAAGAGCAGCCTTTTGCTTCCGCAATTCGGACAACGTAGTGTCATCTTACATCCTTTCAAGGGCATCTATCCCCAGGAGGCCCAAACCGTTTGCAAGGACCTGTTTTGCAGATGAGACAATTAAAACCCTGAAGTTCTTCTGTCCTCCCTTCGAGTCCAGGACGGGGCATTTGAAATAAAAGCGGTTGAAGGCCTCGGCCAGTTGGTAGAGGTAATTGGCGATTAGGTTTGGCTTGAGGTCGCGCGCGGCTGCATCGACTGTCGCCGGGAACTCGGCAAGAAGCCTCAATAGATCCCGCTCCTCATTTGCATACTCTATCTTGGAAGGTTCGACTTCCTTAGACTCAGGGGTCTTCCCAGCCTTTTCCAGTATCCTGCATGCGCGCGCATGCGAGTATTGCAGGTATGGGGCGGAGTCGCCGTCAAAGTTCAGGGCCTCCGCCCAGCGGAAGTTTATGAGCTTCAGTGGGGCTATCTTCAGGATGTTGTACTTTATCGCGCCCATGCCAACTGCTTTCGATATGCCGTCCTTCTCATTAGCCGGTATGTCCAACTCGCGTTTCTCTATTTCGGCCAACGCCCTTTTGGAGCCTTCTGAAAGGACGTCGTCAGCGCTTACAAAATTACCTTCCCTCGAGGACATCCTCATGCCGGGTATCTGGACCAGCTCGTAGGAGAGGTGCCTTACCCTCTTCTCGGCGTTTTCCACCCCAAGGACATCCAATGCTGCGCGCAGCTGGGCCTGGGGCAGGGTCTGTTCATTGGCGATTACATTGATGCAGTCCCCGCGCTCAAGCTTCCAGAGGTGGTAGGCCAAATCCCTTGTAGTGTAAAGGGAAGTGCTATCGCTACGCATCAAAACCAGCTCCTTCTCGATCCCGTACTTCTCCAAATCCAGGCAGTATACCTCGTTCTTCTTTGTCCAAGCCTTCGTCTTCTCCAGTCGTTTAAGGAGTCTGGCCACACTGCCGTCAAAGACAAACTGGCTCTCTCGAACAAAGGTATCAATAGCGATCCCATAGCTATCGAAAGTCCCCTTAAACCCGTTTAAGGAAGTAGCTATTATGAAATCGAAGACGTCCTTGACCTCCTTCTTGCCGCCCTTCTCGTAATCCTGCTGCAGCAATCGCGCCCTTTCCTTAAACCCCTCGTCTGCCTCCTTGTTGGCCCTGACGTATTGCTCACCGAGCCATGCATCGGGCTTTAGGCCGCTAGAGGAAAGATCCTTTCTGTAATCGGTCTTCATCAGGTAAAGCGACAGGAGGGCCAGCTGCCCGCCCATGTCGTTTACATAGAACTGCACCTCGACATCATAACCGGCGAACCTCAATATGCGCGCTACTGAGTCGCCTATTATCGAGTTCCTTAAATGGCCAACATGAAGGGGCGCGTCAGGGTTTGCAGATGTGTGCTCGACTATTATCCTGCTCTTCCTGGCAGGGCCGGCGCCGTAACAGACTTGGCATCCTTGGATCTCCTTAAGAACCGAATCCGCAAGAAAGATGGGGTTCAAAAAAAAGTTGACGAAACCGTCCTTTGCTTCCACTTTCTCGAAAAGCCTGATTTTCCTATCCTGTATCTTTGATGCTATCTCCACGGCCAAATCCTTGGGGTTTTTGCCCTTGGCCTTGGCCAGGGGAAAGGCCGGCAGGGAGTAGTCTCCTTCAATCTCCGGAGGAACATCCTTTATCAATGTCTCAGGGATTTTTTCCTTGAGAATGCTCTCCAGCTCCCGCATTATCAGCACGCGCAAAGACTCCATAGGTATTTTATCCCTTTAAGTGCTTAAATATTCAAAGGGTGGGGTTCCCACCGTGTTTTTATTGCTCTAGCGATAATAATCCGGGGTGTTATTCTGACTTCTGAAAATGAGGGCGAAATCCATAAAGGGTGTCGAGGTGGTGGACCAAGGAGGCGCTGTGATAGGTATCGTGGAGGACATCGACCTTAAGGAAAACGGCCAGTATGCAGTCATAGTCAAGGGGGAGGTGGACCCGAAACAGGCTGAACAGTTTGAGCAGCAGTTCGGGGCAAGCGTGGGGAAGGACTTCTTTGAAATACCGCAGGAGCATATAAGGGGTGTGGGGGACAAGGTGGTCCTCAACAAAAGATTCGAGCACGTGACCAACATCAAGATCCTCTCTGAGACCAAATAGAAAGACCGGACCATATAAAACATTCAGTTTAGCCCTTACTAGAATGGAAGACATATTCGAATTGCCAAGGCCTAGGAAGCGCGCAGAGAGGGTGATAAACGACCTCGACCTTAGAAAGTTTGAGGGTGGGGTCTTCGACTACAAGACACTCTCTAATCTGGGCGTGCTCTCGGAAAACGGCTATGTAGACAGGATCCTGAGCCCGATATCCACTGGGAAGGAGGCCGATGTATTCTTGGGGGAGGGCAAAGGAGGCCATGTGGCCATCAAGGTGTTCCGCCTTGCCACGGCGAGCTACTTCAGGAATCCCACAGTCCTGCAGTACATCCTGGGGGATGAACGATTCAAAAGAATCAAGAAGGACCCAAGATTCCTGATAATGCTTTGGGCTCAGAAGGAATTCAGCAACCTGAAGAAGGCCCATGAGATGGGCGTGCGCGCGCCTGAGCCCATAGCCATAGAAAAGAACGTCCTGGTCATGAGGTTCATAGGGGAAGGGATTAAGCCTGCGCCACAGATGCTCAGGGTCCAGCTGGAAAACCCGAAGAAGGTCTCAAGGGAGATCTTTGAGGATATGGCCAAAATGCATAAGGGAAAGCTAGTTCACGCTGACTTGAGCGAATACAACGTCCTGATGGAGGGAAACACACCCGTCATGATAGACTTCTCGCAAGGGGTCCCCCTAAGCCATCCGAAAGCTATGGAGTTCCTTAATCGCGATGTTAAAAACCTCTGTGATTTTTTTATAAAGAGGGGTCTAGATTTAGACTCAGAAAAAGTTCTAACGGAGATCACCGATGGAGGCAGAATATCTTAAGATACCCAAGGACAGGGTAGGCGTCCTGGTAGGCGCAAAGGGGGAAACGAAGAGGTTGGTGGAAAAAAAA
>JAFGQM010000024.1 GCA_016935655.1 Candidatus Altarchaeota archaeon
ATAGCCTTCTTTTATCTCGGTTCCACAATTCGGACAGAACATTTTATTGAATATTTAAGCTTATGGCAATAAAAATTCTATGAAGTTTGTTTATCATCCACTCTTTCTAAGGCATGACACGGGCATGCATCCAGAGAACCCGGGAAGGTTCGAGCTGATTCTCAGGACCCTAAAAAATAAAGGCGGCTTGGTCGAACCAAAAACTGGTGAAAGGTATATAAAACTGGCACATAGCCCGGAGTATGTAGACAAGGTGAGGGACATATGTGATATGGGTGGAGGATATCTCGACGTGGACACGCCGGTCTCTGCAGAGAGTTACAAGGCTGCATGTTATGCCGTGGGTGCAGCTATCGAAGCGTCAGAACTAGGCGGATTCGCCCTTGTAAGGCCCCCGGGACATCATGCCACCTACGATCAGGGCATGGGTTTCTGTATCTTCAACAACATGGCCATATCGGCCCTCAGACTGGCGAACAAGGGGAAAAAAGTGTTCATCCTGGATGTAGACATACACCATGGCAACGGCACGCAGGACCTTGTCTTTGGAAAAGACAATATAATGTTTTTGTCAATACACCAGAGCCCATTATACCCTGGGACCGGTTTATTTAGTGAGGGCAACTGTTTCAACTTCCCCCTGAAGCCCAACACCACGGACAGGGGCTATATGGAAGTCTTAGACAATGAGGTGCTCCCAAGGCTTGCCAAATTTGACCCCGATGTCGTCGGGGTATCCGTGGGCTTCGATGCATACCACAAGGATGTTGGATGGGTCGCTGGGAATCATTTTCTGCTTACAAAACAGACATACCTAAAAATCAATGGGATCCTCTCGCAATACAAGACATTTTATGTATTGGAGGGGGGGTACAATCCCAGTAGTATAGTGGAGGGGATCGAAGCACTGACTGCGGCGGTCATCCCAAAGATTTAAAAAGGGAGACAAGGTGGTCAAAAGGAAAATTGGGGTCCCAAAGCCTGAAAAAAGGTTCAAACACCTGGTTGTGGGGGGGTATGATAGTGGGATTTTTGGATGGAGGGGTAGAGGAACTAGGATTAGGGCGATATTGGTACAGGGGTATGTGGCTTGGGGAGACGACCCCTGTGTACAAGGAAGGCAAGGATGCACTTGATAAGGTCCGTGGGATTCCAGCGGAGTTTAAACACCAAGGTAGGATACAGAGCATCAGGACACGAGGCCTGTCACACAGGGCTGGGACCGTCGGCGCGAGGGATGTCTTTGTTAGCCCATCAGGACGCATTTATAGGCACTTCATTAGAAAGGATGTAGAGAATGGCTAGGACCGTGTTTATACCTGTGCGCGCAGAGGCCAATGTCGATTTGGTTGTCGAGAACATCTTAGAAAAGGTCACGGCAAAAAGGATAGGGCTGGTGACGACGGCGCAATACGTGCACGTATTGGCCGATATGAAAAGAGGCCTTGAAGGAGGCGGCAAAAAGGTCTCGATACAACCCGGCAGGCCGAACCCCGGGCAGATCCTGGGCTGCGATGCGCGCGCTGGCATGGGGGATGTAGACTGTTTTGTATACGTGGGAAGCGGGAGGTTCCACCCATTGGCAGTAGCGTACAAGACCGAAAAACCCGTTTATATTGCTCATCCATCCGGCGGCCTGGAGCAGATCTCAGGTGAAGAGGTGTTCAAGTACCAAAAAAGGAAGTATGCGCGCATATCAAAGTTCAAGGATGCGCGCAAGATTGGCATCATTGTATCTACAAAACCGGGACAGCAGAAATTGAAACATGCTGTGGAGCTTAGGGACAGGCTCAAGGGGGAGGGCAAAGAAACATTTATATTTGTAGCAAATGAAATTAAACCAGAAAATCTGGTGGGTTTTGAGGTGGACGTGTGGGTTAGCACAGCCTGCCCGCGTATAGTCGACGATCACTTCGAAAAACCGATTGTTGATATTTCTGATATCTGAAAATTTTAAGGAGAGAAAAGTGGAACAAGAGGAAGGTTTTGTGATACCCGGCCAAATGGTCAAAACAGACAAAAGGCCAGGACATGGTTTGTACGCCGAAAAAGGGAACGTTTACTCCGCCTTAGTGGGCAATATGAAGGAGTCCACGGATAAGGCATTCGTTGAGCCCGGGAATAGTATCGTGGAGGTCAAAAGAGGGGACACGATAATAGGCACTATAGAGACTGTCAGGGACAAGGCAGTCGTTGTAAAGATATTGAAGGTTGTTGGAAAGCAGAGAGCGCTACCGACTGGTGGTTTTGGCATTATACGCGTGATGGACATCGCCAACGGGTATACTGAAAACGCCAAGGATGAATTCAAGATAGGGGACGTGATAAAGGCCGAGGTGGCCGAGGTACTGCCCAACGATACGATCCTCACGACAAAGAGCCCCAATCTGGGAGTGATAGAGGGCTACTGCTCCAGTTGTAGGGGCATACTAAAGTCGGAGGCTGGGAAGCTCGTTTGCACGGTATGCAGCAAGGTCGAGAGAAGGAAGGTCTCTAGGGACTACCTATTGAAGGAGGGCGAGTAATATGGAAATAAACATAATGGAAAGGCAGGACAATTTTTTAAAGTTTGAGGTTCTTGGTACGGGACACACGTTGCTAAACCTCCTGCGGAAGAAGTTATCAGAGGACGAAAGGATTGAGATAGCTATGTATTCGATACCCCATCCATTGTTAGAGGGGGTTGTGTTTGAGGTCACAGGCAAAAATGGCGTGGATGTCGAAAAAGAGATTAAAAAGTCTTTATCGGGGCTAAAGGGGGATATAAAGGAGTTTAGAGAGGCCTGGAAAAAGGCCAAGTAAGATGCCCATAGGCGGATTAAACTGGAGGGATGAGCCAGAGCCGAAAAGATTTCGGCAGATAAAGGACGAGGTGCAAGTCCTTGGCATAGACGACGCTCCGTTTCAGCCAGAATCAAAAGAGGTCAGGGTCGTAGCGACTTTATTCAGGGGCGGAAAGACGCTTGACGGCGTATTCAGGACAAAGATATCCAAGGACGGATTAGATGCCACTAACAAGCTCATAGAGCTGATCAAAGAGATAGAACGGGACAATATAAGGGCTTTGCTGCTGGATGGGATAACGTTCGGCGGCTTCAATATAGTCGATGTGCAGAGGCTCTATGCGGAAACTGGGATACCTGTCATAGTCTCGATGCAAAAGCGCCCTAATTTCGCCGACATAAGGAGGGCCCTCAGACATCTGGACAATTATGAGACCAGGACTAATCTGATTGAGAAGGCCGGAAGCGTCCATCCCATCGACATCGTTGGGAAAAAGGTCTTCATACAAAAGGCCGGGATAAGCCTTGAGGATGCGAAGGGCATAATAGAGAAGACCACTACAAACGGTCTCGTGCCAGAGCCTATCAGGGTCGCTCATCTGATAGGCAAAGGGACGTATGGGAAAGAAGAGATGGCTGAAGAAGGCGGGGGTAAAAGATTGGACGAGCAGGTCAGGGTGTACATATCCGGGGTAAACCAAAGGGTAACCGGGTTCAAACACAAGTGGATGCCCGGCTGGATAGGGGAGATATTCACGTTTCTTTTTGCGTTTTTGTTGGCTTACCTGTTCATACAGGGCCTGGGATTTGTCTTGAACACCTCCTCGCCCCTGGTAGTTGTGGAATCGGAGAGCATGATACATTCCTCAAACTGGCAGCAGTGGCTAGCCGACAACGGGCTGACCCCCTCCGCCTATGGCTTTGACGGGGGGATGGGCATAGGCGACATAATAATCGTGAAGGGAGATGATACGTATGACATAAACGTCGGCGATGTGATAATCTACCAAAAACTGGAATGCGAGAGGAACGCCGGCGGTGAGCCCATCATACACAGGGTCGTGGGCATAGTGGACGTTGATGGGGGCAACGTGAACGCCCAGGGTGCAGTGAGGTTTGAGGACGGCCTGATAAAGACGCCGTGCAACGACTACTCTTCTTCATATGACCTGCAAAGCATCAAGGACAGATACGCTGACGGAAGATACTTCAAGGACTTCGCCACGGACAAATTCCGTCTGTTCATCACGAAGGGGGACGGGAACCAGAGGGAGGACCAGTGCAGGAGGGGCGACAGCTGCGAGATCTCATACCCGATACACAACAAGTTGATAGTCGGGACCGCCAAGTTCGACATCCCATGGCTCGGTTATATCAAGCTCGGCTTGGTCTGCGGGCTGAACTATGCGACAGGGAATGCATGCTCCAGCAAGTGCTGGTGGACCAAGGACAACCCAAGATGCAGGGGGGCGTAATGAAAGAGGGGAAAAGGCCTAGGTTAACCGTAGACGCGATAATAGCCAAAGAAGGGAGGATACTACTTGTGAAAAGAAGGTACGAGCCCTACAAGGGCTATTGGGCCCTGCCGGGGGGTTTCGTGGAATGGGGCGAGACTGTGGAGGAGGCCCTGAAGCGCGAGGTCTTGGAAGAGACTGGGCTAAAGGTCGACATAGGCAGGCTGGTGAACGTCTACTCCGAGCCCGACAGGGACCCGCGGGGCCATTCGATAACCGTAGCCTATTCGTGCGGGATAGTCGGCGGCTCAGAGCAGGAGGGGGACGATGCTGCTGAGGTCGGATGGTTCCCCTTGCACGACATGCCAAGGCTCGGTTTTGACCACGAAAAGATAGTAAGGGAGGCCTTAAAGCTACAGGAATAGGTTTTTATTCTTAGAGATTTAAAAGAAACTATAAAATCGGTGGTAAAAAAATGCTCAAGCTGACAATTTCTGATGCAAATGCTTGGAAGAGGAGCGTCGATGCGATAGCCGCCCTTATAGACGAGGGTACGTTCGAGTTCGAGGAGAAGGGGATGGCATTGAAGGCGATGGATCCGTCGCAGATAGCCATGGTGGATTTTGAGATGCCCAAAGGCGCGTTCAAGGACTACTCCTCTAGCGCAAAGCAGAGCATGGGGATTGATTTCTCCGAGTTGTCCAGGGTCATGAGAAGGGCGAGGGCCGAGGACGTGATAAAGATGGAGCTAAAGGGGAACAAGCTTGATGTGCATTTTGATGGCAAGACCTCACGAAAGTTCGTGTTACCTCTTATAGACGCTACTGCGCATCCGAACAAGCCCAAGATAGAATTTGACGCTCTTGTCAAGATATCCGCCAACGACCTGAAAGAGGTACTGGCTGATGTAGAATTGGTGAGCAATTATGTAGTCCTAGATGCCGCTGAGAAGGAGCTGGTGATCACCTCCGAAAGTGAGAGTGGCAAGGCCGAGATAAAGTTCCCGCAAAAGGCCCTTATGGAGCTAAAGGTCAAAGCGGCTTCCAGGGCCATGTTCCCGCTGGAGTATCTGAAGAACATGACCAGGAACACTGACGTTACAACGGTGGTCAACCTAAGCATCAAGAAGGACGCGCCTCTAATGCTCGACTATGCGATAGGTGAGAGCAAGATAACCTACTTCTTGGCCCCAAGAATAGAGAACGTGTAGGGCTTTAATCCTTATGCCAGGGAGCAAAGTCCAAGATGCCTATTTCCAACTATCCATTCCTGAAAGAAGAGAAGGAGCGCCTAAAGGACCTTAAACTGAAGATTGACGAAATACCCGAGCACCCGATATACGGCCATCTACTGGGGGCATCAATAGACGACATAAACGGCAAGGCAAAGGACCTGGGGGATCCCGATTTCAGCATCATCTCCTTCACCCTGTCGAAAATACTGCTGTCCATAGCAGACGACAAGTCGCTGAACGAAGCCTACTCGGAGAGAAAGAGCGAGGAGTTCCGCCAAAGGCTCGAGCGGGAAACCCTGCCGTTTTTAATAAAAATAGGCAGGGAAGAATTGGGCATGGACATCAAAACCGAGGACAGCCTCAGGATAGGCTTTATTGATTTTTTGAGGTTCAAGCCCGATTTCCTTAAACTCGCTCAGGCAGACCTGAAGGCGGGCTATGTGCAGATAACCAAGACCCAGCTGTCATGGCTCCTGAAAGGGGCGATAAGCAAGTCTATATTACGTAGCATACCAAAAAAACAGAAGTTTCCGGAGGCGTTCCAAAGGGCCGCCAACAGGATAAAAAGCCAGGCCAAGGAGTCCGGCAGGATAAGGGAGATGCCCAGGATAAAAAGCCTCAACCAGGATGCCCTCCCCCCGTGCATAAAGGAGATAATAAAGAGTCTGCAGTCCAAGAGCGCAAATCATAACGCGCACTTCGTCCTTGCTACATTTTTAACGACCCTCAAGTTGGGTGAGAAGGATATCCTGGAGATATTCAAAAAATCCCCCAAATACAACGACAAGATTGCAAGATACCAGATACAGTTCATAAAAGAACGGGGTTACATATGCCCGGCCTGCGACTCTGTCAAGTCCTATGGGCTGTGTGTGGCCAATTGCCCAAGGAACAACCCCATCTCAGTTTACTTCTATAACCTAAAGACGAGGAAGCCACCCCATGGAAAATCTTGAAAAGGAGGTATTGAAGACCAGGATCTGGCTGAAGGAGAGGTTTCAGGACTACTATAAGGGCTCAAAGCTGGCTTATATGCCTGAGAACATCCACCAAAGGGAGTTTGGATTCGGCTCATTCAGCAAGAAAATCGCAGTCAGGCACAGGGGGTTCAAGGATGAAAAAGACCTCCAAGAGTACGTAAGGAAAGAGGCACCCGCCCATGTCAACCACTCCACTGCACGCTACAGATTTCCCGCCACTGAGATGGCTGACAAAGAGCATCTTGGCACAGACCTCATATTTGACATAGACGTGGGGGATCTGAACCTTCCCTGCTCCAAGGAGCATGGGCCGAACTGGGTTTGCGAGACGTGTTTTGAGGCCCTGAAAAAAGAGATTATAAAACTCAAAGACTTCCTCATGGAGGATTTTGGATTTGGCGCCGGGGAGATGACCATAAACTTCTCAGGATCCCGGGGTTACCATCTCAGGATACAAAACGGGAAGGTTTTGTCATTGGATGAAAAGGCCAGGAAGGAGATTACGAACTACCTAAGCTTTGAGGTGGATATCGGGGAGTTCATTAAGGACATCGACGGCAGGATAAGGGGCCCTCTGCCCGGTGAGGGGGGGTTAAGGGGGAGGATAGCCAGAACGGTGATAAACGAGATATCGGGTGATGACAGGATAACCGAGAAAAAGAGCGTGATAGAACAGATCAAGGAGGGCAACTGGGGCGCGTTCCCAAGGGGCTATGGCCTGAAGAGGATAGGGGAATATGCCAAAAATTCCGCAGTCAGGATACCCGTCGATTCAAAGGTCACTACAGACTTGTCCCATCTCATAAGACTCCCCGAGACCCTGCATGGTGGCAGTGGCCTACTGGCAAAGGTAGTGGATGACTTAGATTCCTTCGAACCTATGGGGGAATGCTTTGTCTTCGGTGCTGAGGAGACGAAGGTGGAGATTATGAATGCGGTTCCAGAGTTTATGGCGAGGGGGGAGCGGACAGGGCCTTTTGATAAGGGTGGACGAAAAGTGCCTTTGTTCATCGCTGTATTTTTGGCTTGCAAGGGCTTTGCCACCATAAACGAAAAGAAGGCGCAGTCTAGGCCAGCTTAGAACCCCGGGACCCCTCATACGCCGCATCGCCCGTCAGTTTCATCTGGTGCGCTCTGAGATGCCCCAATTCAGTCGGATACTCTTCATTCAAACAAGCCAGGCATAGGCTCCTTTTAGGCAAGCCTATGGCTCTTACAAGGTTCTCCATGCTGTTGTAAGCCAGACTGTCGGCACCTATGAACTTCCTGATTTCATCCACTGTCTTCTCAACAGCTATGAACTGCTTGTATTGCTGCATGTCTATCCCATAGAAGCAGGGGGCTATGATCGGAGGGCAGGATATGCGCAGATGCACGGCTTTTGCGCCAGCATCTTTGATCAGGGACACTATCTGCTTCATGGTAGTGCCCCTCACTATGGAATCGTCTACCAGGACAACCTCCCGACCCTGTATCTCATCCCTTATCGGTATGAGCTTGGTACGTACTGCAAAGTCCCTGTTCTCGTGGGCAGGCTGTATGAATGTCCTGCCCATATACCTGTTCCTTATCAAAACCTCAGCATACGGGACTCCGCTTTCTTCCGAGTAACCGACTGCTGCAGCGACCCCAGAGAAAGGCACTGCAGCTACCACATCCGCCCTTGCAGGATAATCCTTTGCCAAAAATCTACCGAGCTTCTTCCTTGTCTGGTAAACGGAAACGCCATTTATGACGGAGTCGGGTCTGGAAAAATAGACGTATTCAAACATGCAATGCGCCTTCCTTTGCATCTTCCCGATCCGCTCCTTGGACAAGCCATTGGCGTCAGTTTTTACGATCTCACCGGGTTTCACATCCCTGACCAGACCTTTTTCAAGCCCGCTGAAGGCACAATCCTCAGAGGAAAACGCAAAGCCCTTGTTGAGCTCGCATACCGACAATGGCCTGAACCCGTATCGGTCCCTGACTGCATAGAGAGCGTCATTAGTCAAGATGAGCATGGAGTATGAGCCGTCCAAGTGCGACGACGCCAGCTTTATGGCCTCGAAAAAATCCTTTTCCTTATGGTAATACATGCCTATCAGATAGGCTATTATCTCAGTGTCGGTGGAGGTCATGAAAACATGGCCCCTCTCTGTCCAATAGTCCCTGAGCTCCCAGAAATTCACCAGATTGCCATTGTGCGCTATTGCAAATTCGATATCGCTGCCCTTGGTAACAAAGGGCTGCGCATTGATGAGTTTGGATTCTCCTGCAGTCGAGTACCTGACATGGCCTATCGCCTTGTCCCCTTTTAGGGGGGCTAGGACATCCTCCGTAAAAACCTTATGCGCTAAGCCCATACTCCTGACTAGGTCTATCTCATTAGAGTTTGATACCGCTATACCAGCAGATTCCTGGCCGCGATGCTGCAAAGAACACAGGCCGAAATAGACATCTCGAGCGGGGTCATTGGTGCCAAAAACGCCAAAAACGCCACACTCCTCCTTAGGTTTCATTTATGAGTAATTAATTAGTTTCAGATATAAAAAAGTAATTTTTGATAAAACCGCGGATAATAAAGGCAGTCTAAGCTTTTTAACCGTATAGTTATAAATTGACGAAAATGTTCATCAACGCTGAGACGATAAATTCTGCCTGGAAAAGGATTCTCGAGGTGGTGTGGTGCTCCCCAGAATTCGGGAGCGAGCGTGGCAAAACAAAGGAGGTATTCAACCTTTTAGTCAAGATAAGAACACCGCTGAAGGGCATGATTTGCGAAGGCTTCCCTATGGGCAAGAACGAGTTGGAGTCATATTCAAAACAGCTCTTAGACCCTGACAAAAAGGGCTTTGAGTATACATATGGCGAGAGATTGCGGAAATGGGGGGATGAGGGTATCGACCAGTTAGGGTTCATAATAAAACGGCTGAAGAAGAATGAAGGCTCCAGGAGGGCGACAGCGGTTACGTGGATACCCCCCATTGATGAAAGGAATGAGGAGGTCCCCTGTCTCATCATGGTCGACTTCAAGATACGCGAAAAGAAACTCAATCTGACCGCGGTTTTCAGAAGCAACGACATGTTCGGTGCTTGGCCTGCCAACGCATATGGCCTGACCAGGCTCTGCGAATACGTCGCAAAAGGCGCAAATGTGGGGGTCGGTACTATCACCACACTTTCAATATCGGCGCATATATACGAACACGACTGGAAAAACGTAAAAAGGGTGCTGGGTGCAAAATGACGAATGATGACGTCAAAGGGATCGTGCCAGAAAGGCCAAGGGATGCTTTTTCGAAGATAAACGAATGGGTGAAAAGATCAACGGAGTGGAGGAGTAAGTGCATAAACCTCATAGCAAGCGAGAACATAGTGAGCCCGGATGTAAGGGCGGCTCTGATATCTGACTTTGGGGGGAGGTATGCGGAAGGAAGGCCCGGGAAACGTTTTTACCAGGGCACATGGATGTTGG
>JAFGQM010000005.1 GCA_016935655.1 Candidatus Altarchaeota archaeon
GAGTCCGCCAGCACGAGCAGCGGCTTGACCACCGTCGAGAAGCTGTATCCGGCGACTACCAATGGTTTTCGGGTGTCGAATTTGTCAGAGAGCCAGCCTGAGAGCAGCTTCAGAAAGCTCGACGTGCTTTCAGCTATGCCTTCTATAAGCCCGATGACGGACTTGCTCAACCCCAAGAAATTGGACATAAAAAGGGGCAGGACAGTAAATATCATCTCGCTGCTGACATCGGTCAGGAAGCTGACTAAACCCATCCAGAATATGTTCCTTTCCACTCCCGCTATCTTTTTTGTCTCTTCGGGCATCTTGATATTAGACTGGTATCCTTCAAAAATTCACCAGCGTCTTCTGCCCGGAGTCCTTATCGAAGTTGGATATCCCGACGCCGACCCGCCTTAGGACAACCTTGTTTTCCTTTAGATATCTCTGCACCAACTCCCTGGCAACCACTTTGATTACTTCCGGGTCCCTAGATGCAAGGGGGATTGTCTTGCTCCTTGTCTTCCCTGTCAGCTCGGTGGTAACCATGAATATGGAAACGGTCCTGAACTTCTCCGGCCTTTCCTTAAACCTCTCAAAGACCTCTGCAGCTAATCTGTCCGTTGTCTCACCTATGTACTCCGGGTCTTTACTGTCCTCCTTAAGGGTTGCTATCCTACCTAGTTGTTCCCTCTCGGTCGCCGGCTCTACCGGGGACTCATCAAAGCCCCTGGCCGCGTTATAGAGCCACCTGCCCTTTTTGTCGCTGAATATCCTCATCAGCTCTTCTAGGCTGAAGTTCTCCAGGTCGTCCAGGTTCTCGATACCCTCCCGGTTTAGGCTCTCTAAGGTCTTGGGTCCGACGCCCCATATGTCACCAAGCGTGAATTTCCTCAGGAAACCCCTGGCATCATCCGGCTTCACGACGGTCAGCCCGTCGGGCTTTTTAAATCCGGAAGCCATCTTGGCAACCAGCTTGTTTGGCCCTACGCCGATAGAACAAGTGAGCCTCTCCTTCTCTTTTACCTCGGCTTTTATCCTATGTGCAAGTTTCTCCGCCTTCTTGAAATCCGCCTGCGCGCGCATAGTGACATCCAAGAAGGCCTCATCTATGCTGCTCTGTTCCAGGACGTCCGCATTGGCCCCGAGTATGCCCATTATGTTCTTGGAGACGGTCTCATAGAGGGGCTTATTCACCTTCAAAAAGACCACATTACCCCCACCCTTCTTTTTCGCAAATGCTATGGGCATCCCCGACTTTATCCCCAGCTTGCGCGCGGCATAGTTGGCCGATGCAACGGCCCCGCTGGTCTCGGTCCTGCCAGAGAACATACAGACGGCGATGGGCTTGCCCCGCAACTCCGGGTTCTCCCTCTCCTCGACAGAGGGATAGAAGGAGTCCATGTCAACATGTAGGATTACCTTAGGGTCGTCCATCCTGTCTTCGGGTTAAGAAGCTCATCTCCTGTTTTTGAGAACCATGGAGAATGACACTCGCCCATATTCCCGGCCATAGACGATCTCCTTGGACTTGTGAAGGCAGGAGTCCAAAACTTGAAAACGCTTCCCGAAGATTCCGGCCAGATCATCCTGGCTGTAGATTTTAGTCCTTATGCCGCTATTTTTGTCGTAGACAATCCCTTTTCCCTTCATGTCCGAGTCCCCCAGCAGGGGGCCGTAATAGCCATCGTTCTTCGAGAAGGACTGTATAAGGAACAACCCCCCTTTCTTCAAGACCCTGCCCAGCTCACTGATGTACACTTCAATCTCGCTTTTCTTCAAGAGGTTGTCAAAGGAGGTTATGTCCATTGAGAAGTCAAAAAAATCCTTTTGATAGGGCAAGGGTTTGCCTAGCTCCCCCTCTATGAGATGGACTTTGTCATCGACACCCTCGGAAGCGGCCTTCTCGACGAACATTGAAAGTGCAGACGGAATAAAGTCAATGCCATATACCTCCAGGCCCATCTTCGCAAGAGGTATGCTGTTCCTGCCGTTGCCACAGCCCAGGTCCAACAACCTACCTTGGACTATTGCGTTGCTCTTCTTTAAGAAATCCACAAAGTACGAAATGGCTGGTGAAGCCTCGGAAGAAAGCGAAGAAGGAGTCCCTTTGATCTCTTCATACTCCCTAGCCCACCCATTCTTTTGCATTGTTAATGTTCTATCTATTTTTGGTTACATCTTAAAAAGTGTGTTGGTGCGGGAATAGGAGAAGGCTATAAAAAGGGTCCTCCCCGGGCAAATGCGATGTTTTCATAAACAGCCGTGCATAATAGCCGGGGGGAAATGAGACCTAGGTTCACCAGGGGGGCCAGTGGCGGATTCAAGAAGGAGATCCTCAAGTGGCTGATGGAATATGACCCTAGCGGAATCTACAGGGATCGGAATTCTGAGTTCAAATAACTCTACCGGCCGCCTGTCTGGAAGACGACGAGGCTGTGGTCACAGGGCTCACCATGCCAGCTGCAGGAGTTCTTGCAACAACCCAGATGTGTAAAGCCTTTTTTGTGGGAGCAAAGGTTTGCGTGGTGCTCATCTGCTATGTCCTGTTTGCATATCTCACAGATAATCTTAATCACCTATTGGGCCATATATTTACCGAACCCTGAATAAAAATCACTAGATTTTTTAAGTCAAGAACGTTATTATTACATGGAAAAGGGATGGTCAAGAATAGAGAAGCTGCTCAAGGCAGGTGACGAGGCAAATAAAGCAAGCGACACTGACAGAGCATTAGAAGACTATTCCCAGGTTCTAACAGAGATCCCAAAAAGCATAGGCTCTTTGCCTGAAGAGAAAAGAAGGGAGGTTCTAAACCATGTCGTATCCCAATTATACGACGGCTTGGGGCGCATGCTCCAAAAGATGGATGAGGATGAAAGAGCCTTAACGCTGTACGAGAAGGCTCTAACGCATGCCAATGACCCTGATATGATGGCGCGGATAAACAAGGACATGGTCCAGTCTTATATAACGCAAGGCAACTTCGGTTTGGCAAGCGAATGCTTCAAGAACTCCAAGCTCTATTCAGACAAGATGCTGCCCAGAGAGCTCGAGCTCTTCAAGGGGCAGCACATGGGGCTTCCGGTTGACAAATGCATAAGGGAACTTGAGGGCATAAAAGGACTTCTCCAAGAGTAAATCTAGCCCAAGACAGGATGTAAACTAGGCGGGGAGGATTAGTTACCACCCTTGGACTGGAGGAAAATGTCCATATAGCATGGTAGCATTTGCCACCCCCGCCTGAGAATATAACGATACCATCTATAAAAATTAATAGTCTGACGTTGTCTGGGGATCATGCCCTTCTTTCCTTCTCGATGCGCTTTCCTATGAGCTTCATCATAGTAGGCGCTATCAATATTGTCATGGCTATAAGGAGGAGAGCCGCTGAGAACAAGGTCTCTACACCCTTAAGACCTAGCGCGCCACCAAAAGTCAGCACATCGTTCCTTGTCAATGCTAGTAGGGAGGTCATGACTATAAGGGTCACCTCCCCAGATGGGACCAAGCCAAACCCCATTATCAAAGATTCCCATTTTGAGTAGTGGAATAGCCGTCCCACGACGACGGCCACACAAAGGTGTATTGGTATCAGGACAAGGAGCATTGTTATCGCCAACAAGCCGGATTCGAATATGTTCCCAAGGTTTATCATCGCCCCCGTGACTGCAAAGAAGATTGGTATGAATATGCCATAGGAGATGGATGAGAGTTTATGTGCGAAGGTCTCTGTCTCGAGTATAGAGGACCGGGATAGGGCAATGCCGGCGAAGAACGCGCCTATCATGGTGCTCAGGCCGAAGTTCTTGGCCAGGAAGGCGATCAACAAAGCCATAACAAAGACCAGGGTAAATTGGGCCTCTTCGACCCTCAGCCTGACCGAATAAGCCATAAGGAACGGGAAGAGCTTCTCGGCGACGAAGAAGATGAAGAAGAAGACGAATATGCCACCAAAGACAAATGCTATGTCCGCAAGCATGTTGCCAGAGCCGGTAGTGAGGACTCCCACGACCAATGTTAGTAATAGCAGGCCTGTTATATCGTTTATTATAAGCGTCCCTATTATCGTCTTGCCGGCGCGAGTGTTGAGGTGGTTGCAGTCCAGTAGGGACCTGACGGTAACGCCCATGGAAGTAGCCCCCAGGGCGATACCGAGCATAAGGGCAGTGGGGAACGGATAACCAGTGGATATGGCCCAAAAGGTGACGAAAAAGAGTGGGACAAAGGATCTCAATAGGCTCATTGTTATAGAAGCACTCTTGTTGCTGAGCATGCTCTTTATGTCGACATGTTCGAAGCCTGCGACAAAAAGGAGCATTATTATCCCTACTTCAGCCAACAGGCTGAATGCAGGGTCTTCCGGGTGCACAAAACCAAACAAGGCTGGGCCGAGTATTATGCCGGCGCTCAGTTCCCCCAGGATACTAGGAATGCCAAGCCTCTCGCAGAACTCCCCGAATATCTTTGCTAGTATCAGCAGTAGCGCTAGGCTTAAGAGCGGCTCAATCATTTTTAACGGTTCTTGACCTTTTTCCTGGCCAAGAGGGTTTTGTCGATATGCCTAAGGATATCCAAATCCGACAAAAAGCCCAATGGTCTACCTTTATTGTCCACAACTTCCAGGGTCTTTACGTCAGAATCCAGCATAAGCTTCACTATATCCCCGACCCTCATATCCGCCCGTATCTTGACCTCATGGGTCCTCATAAGGTCCCCTACAACTGTAGCGTATCTCTCCATGATGTCCATAATCCCCCGGGGGCCTAGTATTGTCCCCTCCTCGACATACCTCGGCGGCAGTACCATCTTGAGCAGCTCGTGCTGGATAATCTCGCCTACGAACTTGCCATTCTCGTCCACCACCGGAAAGACAATGTCGGGTTTTGTAATGAAAATCTTTATAGCCTTGTCTAGGGAATCGGTCTTCTTGAGCGTTGGGAACTTTTTCCTCATCAAATCCTTTGCAGTGGGCTCTTTTTCCATTTTGCATCAGATTAAAAATCCTAGAAAATATTAAGGATGATGGAATAAAAACGATTCAACCGATTTTTATTTTTTGCCATTGCTAAATAGCCGCATACAAAATGAAAGGGGTTCAGTATAGGCTCATAATATACGTCCTGGTCTTCCTCTTAGGCATCCTGATGGCTTATTCCCTCATGGGCAGCAACGATGCCGGCTCTTGCAGGGCGAATCTGGACAGCTGTGTAAATGAAAAAGAGGCACTCTATGAACAGCGGATAGACCCGGACATCAAGAACGAGCTCCAGGAGTGCGAGAACATGAGCAATGCCTTGTCTTATGCCCTGGGCAGTCTAAAGAGTAACTTCACAGAATACTGCGGTATGTTCGGCACAATACCCACATCTGGGAAGATAGACGCACTGTCGAGCAAGGTGGAAAAGGTCAAGTTCAGGACAAGCATGGATTTCATTGACATACCCTTCGGCGGGCCCGCATTCGACTACTGCTCCCTAAAGTTTAAGGAATTGATGAAGGGCGACAGTTTTTATAGTTCCGGGGAAAACTACAAGTGCGCAGGTGTGAGTATTGACAGGACAGGGTACACACTGAATATCGACTGCGTGTGCGGTTATTACCCGAACCCGACAACAAAGGTCATATTACCCCCATAGGACAAAACTACTTTTTTGAATTGATGCTCCTGAATTTGGTCTCCAGCTGTATCAGCCTTTTCTCGTGGTCGACTATCAAAGCCCTGAAGGTCTCCTCGTCTATCTCCCTCTTGTAATACTTGGCCTGGGTGACCTTTATCATGTCCTTTATCTCCCCCATCTCTTTTCTCAGCCGTTCCATTTCGTCTTCCCTCGGGGGGGGTTTATTCTTCCCGGCGGACTGCTCATGATGGCGGAGCCTACGCATATAAAGGACGAAGAATAGGCCTATGATCGTCGCTATGATGACTATGAATATCATGAGCCCGACCAACCTATCGCCTCCGGTTGCTTCCTGCGACCCGCCCTCAGATAACTTGTCAGCTAGCACCCCCCTGACAGGAGCATATTCAGGCTTGTCGATATCGGATATCACGGCATTCCTCAAAGTCTCGACGCTTACATCGTGCGTGGCTACGTTATTGTTCTCGTCCGATTCTTTTACAAGATCGTCGGCCGACTTGTCCTGGGAGAGGTCCAGCCTGACCTTGATCTGATGGCTGCCCGTCCCGACAAACGAGGGGATGTCGTTGACTATATGCTCGTATACCTCCCCCGAAGCAATCCTTTTTTCGACCCGGTATATCCTCGGCTGGCCGGTGCTGCCAGAGACCTCTATGAAAAACGGCTTGTCCACGATCCCCCTGCCAATGTTTTTTATCTTGATTGCAAGGTCGTAGTTCTGGCCGGAGATGAGGGGATCCGGGATGGTCCTTATCGAGATTATAGCCAAATCGGGCAGATCCGAGCCTCCTGCACTATAAGCAACCCCACTGCAAAAGACAAAACCGGTTATTAACAGTGCTAACAAGGCCTTCATTTTAGTTGGACTGAAGTATTACCTATATGCTCTTAAAAATCAATCACCAGTAGGTGTGGGCCAGTGCGACATTCCCCTGGCTGTCCTTCAAAAAGACTGTACCTGTGTTGTCATCCCATATCTCATTGCACGCCCAGCCCTTGCTGTCCCAGTAGAGCCGAGTGTCTGAATCGGTCCCCTTGCCCGTATAAAGGGTGACCCTCTCCTTAGACCCCAGGACAAATCGCGGGATTGTGTATATCTTGTTGTTCTTGTTCCCGACGGTCCAGCCTGTCAAGTCGCAGTCATAGTCGCATCTGTTCCTAAATGTGACATACTCGCCGTTCAGATTGACGCAGTCATCCCCCACCCCGTCATTCTTCAGCTCGTAGATGTTTATGCAGTCCAGGCAGCTGCCCGCAGGCGTTCCGGTGGAACAGGAGCCGCAGTCCTTTGGACAAGAGGAGCAGCTCTCGCTTGCGCAGCACCCGGAGCCCATGCAGACTATCTCCTGGCACTCCCCGTCGCCGCAGCAGTTGACATTCAGGCCTTTGCAGTCCTCGCAGTTTGCCTCTGTCTCGCCGTTTTTAGTCTCACATAGCCCATCGTTGTCGCAGGACTCGCATTCACCACAGTCCTGCGCGCAATTCCCACAGTCCTCATCACCAAGACAGGTCCCATCCCCGCAAAAAGGCTCTGGTGTGGGGCAGGGGCAATCCCTGGGGCATATGGCACAGCCCTCGTCATCACCACACACACCGTCCCCGCAATACTCCTCGGGCTCAGGTAAAGGGCAGGGACCACAGTCCGCCTCACAAGCCGAACAGGACTCGCTAGGGGCGCAGGTATTATCACCGCAAACAACAGTTGATTCTGACGTGGGGGATTGGATAATCATTATTGCAACGGCTATAAGCACAATGATGATGATCGCGGAAATCAGCATGATCTTGCTTGATATCACATGCTCCTCGAGCGTCTTATGCTTCTTGACAGTCTCCTTTGGATCTGCCGGCTCCTCAGTTGCCAGGGACTCGCGCAGGTCCTCGACAGTCTCCCCCAAAGGTTTCTCCTCATAGACCCCAGGCTCCCCTCCCTCTTCTTCCATTTTTATAAGGTTATTTTACAACACGAAAAGAAAAAGTGTCATGGCGGCATCATGCCGCCCTTGAGGCTCTTCTCGATCCTCCTGCCCACCGTGTATCTAATGACCAGGGCAGCTATAACGCCGACTATAAGTGCTTCCACCGTGTAGATCACCATGCCCCAGGCCCCGTTGAGTATAGCTATCGCGAAAAGCGCTATAAGTGTCACGGGCATAAATATGAAGAACGAAGGCAGCCAGGGGAGGAACCTGAGAATCATCATAAGATTGCCCATGCTCTTTTGCATATCACCTAGGGCGCCAAACATGTCGATATCCCCGTCTGGGGGAGTATCCTCTTTGTCCATGGGAATATTTTGGGAAGGGCAATATAAATTCAGTGCTCAGTGCTCACACGCATCCGTAAAGTCTTACTACCCCCAGCTTCTAGTTATCTCGGAGGGATTGGGTCTGTTAAGGGCTTTCGGCTGCTATTTCTTGTAAACCTCCGACAGGGGTGGTATGACCCTCAAAGGCTTTGGGGCCCTCCCGGCCTCGCCAGAAGGATGGCGATAGTTGGGTGGGTCCGAGCTTCTTCTTCTCTACTCGTCCTTCTTGCCCCAATCACCAACTGCCTCAAATGCGCGCAACACCTCGAGCGGGATGGCGAATATTATGGTATTGCTCTGGTCGCTGCTCACATCGTTGATGGTCTGCAAAGTCCTTAGATGCAAAGCGCCTCGTGACTTGGCTAAAACCTTCGCCGCCTTTGTCAGGTTATCTGAGGCGACCACCTCACCTTCAGCCTTGATTATGACCGCCCTCTTCTCCCTCTCCGCCTCTGCCTGTTTGGCCATCACCCTGACCATGTCCTGTGGAAGCTCTATGTGCTTCAAGTCGACTGAGGTCACCTTTACCCCCCATGGATCTGTAGCCTCATCAACCAGTTTCTGTATCCTGCGGGAGACCTCGTCCCTGCGGCTCAGGAGTTCGTCTAGAACGACCGATCCGACCACGTCCCTCATGGTCGTCTGTGCAACCTGGGAAGTCGCATAGTTGTAATCTTCTACCTCGATGATGGCCCTCTTGGAATCAGCGACCTTGTAGTAAACCACTGCATTGATCTTCACACTGACGTTATCCTTGGTCATGGCGTCCTGGCTCGGCACGTCCAGGGTCTTGATACGCATATCCACCTTGTGCAGGGACTGGAATATCGGGACTATGAAGTTCAGACCCGGTTGGCGGATATTGGAGAACCTGCCAAGTGTGAACACCAGGCCGACCTCGTACTGCATGACTATCCGTATGGCTGAGAAGAGTATTATCAGTCCGAAGAATCCAAGGAATATCAACACAGCCTCTAATACAGCCATTTTAATAGTTTTA
>JAFGQM010000025.1 GCA_016935655.1 Candidatus Altarchaeota archaeon
GGAGAGTTAGCTGCACGATTTTTTGCTGCGGTCATTCTTCCGCCTCTTGAATTTTTAGCCATAGTTTTTGTCTCCTTAGTATAGGAGGAAATTACTTATTCCCCCATATATTAGAAGTTTGGTCTATAAAAACGTATAACTTAACTAAAAAAGTTATATTAATTAGATTAATCATAGGAAAATATTATATTAATTATATAAGTTTCAGAACAATAAAGTAATGCAATCGATTAAATTTAAGTTCTAATTCCTGCCGATTATGGACAGTATGAAGAACAACGCCAGGCGGATCCGCTTGAGCCTTTCTTGGGAGGGGCGTCTAGAGAATGTTTATAAAGGAATAAGCTTATACCTAGATAAACGCCATATCTAAGATGAGCAAGAAGGATACAATCCTGGCTGTGATTAAGGAAATCCGAGCCTTAGAAACGAAGTATGGTGAAGACTTGGTTGCCCCAGCGACCGACAAGCAGATAGCAAAACTCAAGCAAGAAACCCTCAAGAAATTGAAATTTAAGATCCCGCCTGATTATGAAGCTTTTTTAAAGATATGTAACGGTCTCTGCTTCAACGGGCTAACGGTATTTGGCACTGAGAAGGTAAAGAAGGACTGATATACCGTGATCGTACAAGCTTTCGTGGAAGAGAACGAGGGCTACAAGATCGACTGGAAGGGCGGTAAGGAGGAGGATTTGGTAGTTTTTGGCACTGGTAATGAGTCATTCCTGGTGTACGACCCAACTACGAACAAATATCAGCATCGAGATGAGATGTTGAGTAACATTTTAGAATCCTACGACAGTTTTGAGGAACTATTCCTAGGTGTCGTAAAAGATGAGAGCATACTCTAAGCTCTAGAAAAGGCTTTTCTTCGATTAAACCTAGACTTATCATGGCCAAGATAAAGCCTAAGTTGGAGTATATTGTTATAATTGTGGTAGTCGCAATAGTGTTATTCGGGCTTTATGGTTGGTGGGCTTCTTCGACCTGCTGTGATGCTCCACCTTATGCTAGTGACCGAGGTATACAAAATTTTTTGAAAACTTTACCTCCTAGTGGTGATGGAGGAGCTGTAACGCCTCCTGAGTTCGGCAACGATTCTGAGATAGGGAAACCCTGCTCCTCAGACGCAGACTGCAAACTACCCTACTCATACGCCGTGATTTCCCGCTGCCCCTACCAAATCCGCTGTTCTGAGGATGCCTGTGAGGTCTTCTGCCCATGGGATGAAATTGTAAGGCTGGACATCCAGGACAGTGTTCCCAAGTCGCTTTCCATACTAGGCGACCGCAGAATGATATTCGCAGAGGGTGACAAAACGAACCAGACCGAGCTCTCCAAGGCTGAAGTCGACTCGCTGAAACAGTTCATTTTGGATAACGGCTTCTTTTCCTTAAATGAAAAATATGAGGGCACCCGATGTTGCGACTTCATAGCCGGCAACATCACTGTAATGATAGATGGAAGGACACATTCGGTCTACTGTTATAATGAATGCCCAGAACAATTCTCGAATATAGAAGAAAGGATAAAGAGCCTTTGGCCTTACGCGATAGAGTATTACGGATTTGCTTAGGGGTTCTCTTAAGCCAAAACTAGAGTTAAGTGGAATCTTATATCGACAGATTTCAGGGTGCGCGGGCCGAACCAAGAAGTTATCCTTATTTCACCCTGCTGTTCCATTTCGCCGTGGGCAGGTTCTCTATGCACACGCTGCATAGCGCATTATTCGTCGTAGTCATTGCCCGACCACAATTTGCACACGTACCATGCGTTTTTTTATCCATTATTATTACCCCTAGAGTCCCAGAAATGATACAATCTATTGATGATGGACGCATATAAACTAGTTGCGCGCGCATAAGGCCGGATTCTAACTCCTCTTCTTGAGCTCTAGCCCAAGGTTCCCCGCCACCTTCTCGGCCAGAAAACCGCCCTCCTTCGAATAGGCCCAATAGAAAAGGACTGGTTTGATCTTCGTTTAGCCATCATCTTCCTGACTGATCTCTCAAGCCCCTGCGACGCAAGGCCCTTCCTCCTGAACCCGGGGATGAGTACGGCGGAGCAAAGGTAGATGGCCTGCATGCTGCCATAGTCTACTGTCTTCTGTATCGAGTCGAACAGCTGTTCCTCGTTGATTTTTTTCGAGATGAACAACTCCATCAATTCGGTTGTGCAGGGGAGGACCAGTGTCGACCCGACGACCATATTATCCGACTTTATGATGTTGATGCACTCCGGACAGTCCCGCCAGAGCCACCGCGCGCGCTTCACGGTTATGTGAGCCTGCTCAGGGTCATTCGCAGTCTTGAAGTAGCCCTCGGCTATCCTGCCGGTGGCCCTTCCGTCCTCCTCGTTTATCCCACCGCCGTCGCTGGAGAATGTTATTGCCATACCGTGGGTGGAGCAAGATTATACCCTGGATTGTGGATCGGCATTATCCAAAGTTTGAAACCCCTAATCACGATCGGTTATGACTGTGTATCCGGTCTCATCCACCACATCCCTTATCGTATGCGGGGTCTGCATCTTCACGTCAAACACTATCGTCACAATCCCGGCTATCTCGTTTGCCTGGACGCCCTCTATGCCGCCTGCAGCGTTCCTTATCATGGCCTCGCAGCGTCTGGCATGACCACTCGTATACAGCCCATCCACCTTGAAGGTTATCTTGGAAAGCTTCTTCTGAGACATGTGGTAAAATACCGGTTGTTGGATAAAAGCATTTTCTTCGGGTTCTAGACGAAGACCATTTTTTAGCCTTTCGGTTCTATCATCCCAAGATGACTGGAGAGATTTGCAATATAGAGATCCCTGTTCTGAACATAGAGAGGGCCAAAGAGTTCTACTCCCTGCTCTTCGGGTGGGAGGTGAAGACGTTCCCCATGATGAAGTACGCCAACTGGAAGGCAGGGAACATGACCGGCGCATTCAGTCAGGTCGGGAGGATAGAAGACAGCAAATCAAAGGTCATAGTCTATATGATGGTGGATGACATCGGCAAGAAACTGGACGAGATACAGACGGCCGGCGGGACTATAGTCAGGGGCAAGGTCGGCGTGCCGGGCTACGGCTGGACAGCGCAGTTCAAGGACGTCTTTGGCAACACCCTGGGCCTGTTCTGCAAAGAAGAACAGAAGCCCGAGAAGCACTTGATAGAAGCCCGGGTTGAGAAGCAGGGGATTACAGGGGACGATGTAGACTACTTCCCGGAGGTATGAACTGACATGGGTCAAGACCCTTAGAAGCTAGTCGGGCCGCGAACGAGCTCAAAATGGGCTTGTACACCGCCTTTTGTTACGAAAGGCACATACTGGGCAAACCAACCAGCCGTGTACCACGGGAAGGCTATGTAGCTGTCATGGTCCTCCATCTGCCCCAATGGCTCCTGGTCGAAGTCTGAGTATAAGTAGAGCCATGTTGTCGTCCCAAGATGGTCGTGGTCATCCGATATCTCCGGGTTGTCCTCGTCCCAGGCAGAGACCTCGAAAAAGACGAACGGGCCTTTGCCCGTATACCCCATGAACGGACCGCCTTCATCAGTATGTATCTTCCAGCCGTCAGCCGCATAATAGGCCCCGCTCTCTGGGAACCTGTAGACTTTGTCATTGAGGTCCCTACCCCAGAAATTGGTGGCTACCCTTGCAGTTATCCATACCTCGCCAACATAGGAATCTCCAGTACTGGGCAGCCTGACGCTATACAGATACGCACCCAACTCATAGTTTCGGCGGACCTTGACTCTATTTATCGAATACTTGACTGTCAGATCGCCTCCTTTGGCCTCGTACTTGTTTCTTGAAACTCCCCAGTCCTGCTGCTTCAAATGGACTGCATGGATTACACCTATGCGATCACTGCCTACACAAAGCTCATCCTCGAGGTCGTCCATCTTGTCATCAAACTCGTCCTTTAGGGAGGCGGAATCCAATGCCATCGTGGCATCCTCCATGTACTCTTCCAGTTCATTGAACATCGCGGTGATCTGGCCGCCAAAGAGCAAGCTGTCGATTTCCTCTGCCACATAATCGATGCCGGGCATGTCGTCGTTGTCCATTGCCAGAACTGAGATGAACAATGCATCGCCCATGTCCTCTTCCTCCATCGAGAATATAGGGATCCGCTTCTTCAAGACGTCCCCGCTTTGCACAGGATACCAGTTCTCATAGGGCCAATCCACCTGCTGGAACTTGTCTCCTGTCCCCGTAGTCGTCACAAGCATGAGCTCGCCGGGGTCTATGGAGAGGTCCTTGTCATCGTGTATTCTAATCTCCTCTATGACGGCGACTATGTAGGTGTCATAAACACCCTCTTGTTCCTCTTGGTCTTCCTCCTCTATCACGGGAAACTTGAGCTTTATATCCAAGTCAAGGAAGCACGTATTTTTGAAGCAGAACCTGCCGTTGTCGCAGCCGCAGTCGTTACAACAGTTGGAAAAATTCTCGGCAGGGTAGTTGCATCTTCCGTCCCCGCATATCTCAAATTTTAGGTTCTTGAGATCCGTAAAGACGAGTCTTTTGCATACGCCCTCTACCAAAAACTCCCCCTGCGCGCAGCCACAGTCTCTCGGGCAGTTGGAAGAGTTCTCCTCTAGATAGCAAAGACCATCGCCACAGATGGCTGCTGGGAGGTGGTCTATCAGGGTCTCATTATCCAAACCCTGGGGAACCCCCCCCTCATCTGGCCGGGTGCTAGGCTCGTCACTCCCCCTCCCTTCAGCTCCTGACGTCTCTTCGCCCACCAAGACATTCGTTTGCCCATCGTCCATACCAACTCCGATACCAGAGGGAGCTTGGTTCTTGTCACTCAATCCGCTGTCGGAGATGGCAGTACACTCCAGGTTGGGTTCGTACTTGTCACATATGTGGTCGGCATTTTTGTCCAGGCAGTAAGAAGAGCCCAAATCGGTATATGTAGGCCTGCAAACGGTGTCCTTCTGGCATGTGTCATAAAGGTAGAATATCACTGCAAAGGCTATAATCAGCATTACGACTAAAACTGAAGTAAGGGCTAACAGGGCTGAGTTCATATCCCTATTACCAGAGCGTATTTAAAAACCTTTATAGCCGGATGCATTTATTTTTATGCACCCATGGGCAATTATATCCAACCAATCCCAATATGGCGAAAAAGACCGACGGTCCACTGAAACGGGAGATCGAGGAGATAAAAGAGGCGGTATTCCACTCAAAGGACCATCAAGATGAGTACGAGCAGAATAAGCAAAGGCTGCTTGACATGTCAGAGATAAGCGTAATCTTGGACACATACGATGACATCTTCTCCGACTTCGACCCAAGGACGTACTCGGAAAGGCAGCTATCGGAAGACTTCTTATCGGAAGCCAAAAGGATGAGCAAGGACAGGAGGGTTGGAAAAACAGATGGTGTGGAGCTGACACTTTTGATCCCGAGTAAGCTTAAGGACCCAAAGGAAGAGTTAGTAATAGAAAAAAGATTGCACAGGCATTTTCAAAAGCACCATAATCTCTTACACAAGGATGTTAGTAAAATCAAGAGAAGGGGGGCGCTGCTCGTTTTTTTCGGGATGCTGATGATTACGGTCGCGACTTTCATGTACCCTATGCACGGGGACAGTATCCCGGCAACACTGCTTATCGTGATATTCGAGCCTGCTGGCTGGTTCACTATGTGGACGGGTATGGACCACATATTCCACACTTGGAACAATGAGAAGGATGACTTGGACTTCTATGACAAGATGGCGAAATGCAAGATCTCCTTCCTGCCCTATTGAAATGCACTTTTATTTCTGGCAGCGTTACTAAAGCATGGAACTAAGATTCTGTGGTGCGGCGGGCATAGTAACTGGCTCTTGCTTTTTGGTGGAGGCCGGAGGGAACAAGGTTATTGTCGATTGCGGCATGTTCCAAGGGCCCAAGGAGATAACAAGGCTCAATTATGAACCGTTTGTTTTTGACCCTACGAAAATCTCGCACGTGTTCCTCACACATGCCCATATAGACCACAGCGGGCTGATACCAAAGCTCGTGGCACAAGGTTTCAGGGGCCAGATCCTCGCCACATCCGCTACTATAGACCTCTGCAGGATAATGCTGGAGGACAGCGCGGAGATGCATGTCTCTGAAACAAAAAAAGAGAATAAGAGGCGAAAGCGAGAGGGTCTTGAACTGAGGCAGCCCCTTTATACTAAAAGGGAGGTCGAGGGGGCAATGAGCCTCTTCAAAGAGGTTTCATACGACAGGGAATACAAGGCGACAGATAACATAAGTGTCAGGTACAGGGACGCAGGCCACATAATAGGATCCGCCATAATCGAGATGTCTGCGGAGGAGGATGGCAAGAAAAGGAAGATCGTTTTTTCAGGCGATATAGGGCAAAGAGACGCGCCGATAGTGAAGGACCCCACGGTAATAGAGGATGCAGACTACCTTCTTGTGGAATCCACTTACGGCGACCGGCTCCATGAAGACCCAAAAGAGAGGGGGGAATTGCTGTTAAAGCATGCAAAGGAGACATACAGAAGGGGCGGTAAGCTCATGATCCCCTCTTTCGCTGTCGAAAGGACGCAGGAGCTGCTCTACACCATAAACAAGCTCATAGAGCGGGGGGAGTTCCCCAATGAGAAGGTCTTCCTGGACAGCCCGCTGGCCATGAAGGCGACAGAGGTGTTCAACAGGCACAGGGAGTTCTTCGATGAAGAGACCAACGGCTATGTCTATCCCTTCGGGTTTAAGGACCTCGTGTACCTGCATAAGACAGAGGATTCCATGATGCTCAATACATACAATAAGCCATGCATCATAATCGCGGGCAGCGGCATGTGCACCGGGGGTAGGATAAGGCACCATTTCAGGCATGGCATATGGGACCCCAAGAACACCGTCCTGTTCGTGGGCTATCAAGCCAAAGGGACCCTTGGCCGAGTGATTGTGGGGGGGGGCAAGAGGATAAGGATGATGGGGATGGAGGTGGATGTAAGGGCAAACATCAGGAAGATAGACGCCTTCTCGGCTCATGCCGACTACAAGGATCTTGTCTGGTGGTGCAAAGGCTTCAAGAAAAGGCCCAAGAAGGTTTTTATCGTACATGGCGAGCCCGATTCATCCGCTTCATTAAAGCAAAAATTGGAAAGGGAGGGGTTCAGATGTTACACGCCCTCTATGAACGAGGGTGTGGAGATATGATCTAGATGTAGATCAGGTATATGCCCAAAACCGCCGAGATAATGCCTGCCAGCCTATGGAGATAGAACTTCTCTTTAAGGAAAACGACTGCTATCAGGAAGACGAAAATCGACAATGAACCGACGGTCGTATAAACTCTGGACGCTTCGCCTATTGATAATGCCAGGTATATGAAGAATGTCCCGGCCGATGCAAAGACTGAGGAGACCAAGACTCTGGATGCGCCCGCAAATCCATAGCTGAAAATCTTGTGGGTGGAACGCCTGGATGAAATGTTGTATAACGTTATGGTAAAGGCTGCTGATAGGTACATCAGTATAATGAGGTCCATGGGCTCCGCATCAAAGAGGAACCATTTGGAGAGAAGTGAGTGGATTGTGTTAAGGACTATCGCGGCGGACATAAACAAAACGCCTTTGTTCAGGATCGGTGGCAAAAAGCCCTTTTTGGACAGTAGGATATAAATGCCGAGTGAGGCCAAGACCACTCCAAGATAGTTGGGGATGTCTGCATATTCCCCAAACAACATCAGGGAGAATACAAAAATCAGGAGCATGGTGCCGGACTGTACGTAGGGGGCGACCTCCCCAACGTCTCCGGACTTCAGGGATTTATAGTAGATGACGCCAGATACGCCATAGATCACCCCCAAGACTGAAGCACCGAAGAGTGTGTTCAGAGTCACATCAAGATGCAAAAGGGACAGTGCCACAATGAGGAGCAAAGACCCGTTGAAGAGCATCTTTAATATCGCTGTAAGCACTATGTCAAACTCACGGTCTAGGATATACTTGTCTATTACCGTGGAAATCGAATGCAAAAAAGAACCGGATAGCGCAAACAAAAACCATTCTTCCATTGTTGACCCTTCGATTTGCGGGGTGGTTAAGAAAAAGCCCTGCCTAGCTATTTGGATGTTGGATGGATTTAATCCATAGTTGGATGGAAACTATTTTTATCCTTTTTATTGGATTATTACCCTGCTCTTTGTTTTAGGGGGTAAAACCGAATATGGCTAGGTTAGATTCAGCACATATCTTCCAAAGCGTTGACGAAGCCGGCGTGACATGGGCTTCCACATGGGGGGAGGTTTTTGGGAAGCTGGAGAAGTACAAGATAAAAGGTCTGGTCAGCCTAGGCTTATCAATCAGCTTTTTCGCCGGTATGCTCATCCTGTTCTATTACCACCAATACATGTGGGGCATGCTGTCTTTGGTCTTCTCGACTTATTACTACAGAAACTACACGGGGATATACGCCCTGTACAGGAACCTGTACGGGCGAAGGCCAGTCATAATCCAGAACCTGAAGGTAAAATAGTCCATGGCAAAATCCATCTATGAACGGGCTGCTGAAGTTCAAAGGCGGTTTAGTTCAAGTCCTATGCCCGCAAAAAAGACAGTGGAAACCAAGAGCGCCCCAAAAGAAGCCAAAAAGGAAGCCAAAAAAATCTCGTTCTATACGACTGAATATGCCATAGACGTGCACGACCGTATCGTCAAAATGCGTAACCAGGGCTACAAGTACGGTGTCATCACGGCTAGCATGATCCCATTGATCGGTGCCTCGATATACTACAACCAAGTCCTGATGACCCTACCATTGGGTGCTCTTGCCGGCTATTACTGGGCGCTGCACCTGGACAGGTTCCAGAAGTTCCACAGCTGGAGCAAGAGGCCACTGCTGGCGCCGGGAATGATGATGCTCAACGACAACGAGGAGAAGCTGCCTTTTGAGCAGGCAACCAAGCTGTTCGATTACAAGGTCCCGCTGAAGAGCGTATTCAGATTCCAGGAATAGAGGCGGCTTGGCAGGTCCAAAACTGCGAAGGCGCTCAAATGAACCCATGTTTGAGTATTAAGATTTCGTTTAAATAACAAATTTTTCTAAAATGGGGCATGGAGAAATTGATTATTCTGGCCATAGCAATATTTTTGCTATTCCCCTTAGCTTCAGCCCAAGTCTGGGAGAGCTGCCCGTTCGGCGAGGTGAACGACGCTTATCCCGGAGACTGCGGCAGGTATATAGACACGGATGAGGATGGGATATGTGACCGCTCGCAGCCGGCGCCAGAGGACAGGGGGTTGAATGCGGAGAGCCAAGCGGCTGGAGAAGAGGAATTGTCTGGCCAAGGAGAGGATGGAGTCCAAGCGCGCGCAAGCCCCCCCTCATTGTTCGACCAGTACAACTTCTTTCCCATAACCATAGCCGTGTTGGTTTTAATAGTCCTCAGTGAACTCCTAGTCAAAGACAAACTAGTCCTCAGGTACATATGGAATGTGGCCCTTTTAACAAGCTTTTTGATAACGGCTGCAACGGCCCTGCTGTACTTCCTGCGCCTTGACGGTATACACGCCAAACTCATACAACTGCACATAGAGATAGGCCTGATAATGGTATGGATCGGCATATACCACGCAGTGAGGCGCATGACCTACTATGTCAGGTGCGTCCCAAAAGGCAAAAAGAAATGTAAGGAAGCCTAGGTTTTTATCCTTTGGAGGTATAACCTTTATAGGAAGATGAAAAAATCCGCCCTAGGCCAGATGTTTTTAGGATACATAGTGATTATTGTAGCCGCAATTGTATTAGTCGCTGCCACATGGACCGTGGTGGGCTCCATGGGCGAGAGCGGCAAATCCGAGCTCGGAGCTAGAGTACACCTCCCAGAACCCCCGACTCCAAGTGAGCCCGTGATTGGGACGCCGTCAAGCTGTGTCGATGACGGGATCTGCAACCCGGATGAGCCCGGAGATTGCCAGGACTGTCGGCTCTGCCCGAGATGCGATGCGAGCGATATCCCGCGCGATATCCCTTACTTCCTGCTCAATGCAGGTTATGAGATGAGCACTGCCGGGGAGCTTGAGAAGGACGCCGATGCAGCCTGCGACGAGGCGGATTCCCGGATAGACACGTTGGAAAAATTGTGTGATGACCCCGGATGCGAAAGCTATTCGAAGGAGGCCCTTAGCAATTCCTTAAGTTACTATGGGGTGGGTGAGAGCATACTGGACAGCGAAACAGAGGATGAGGACGAGTTGACACAGGCCTACAGGTACTGCCTCTGGGCAAAAACACTAGCGTATGATGGCATAAATTACCATTGTACCAGGTACCCTCAAGACTGCGAATGAGCCGAAAATCGCCATATTTTTAATCCTTTATTCTTAATTATGCAGGATGGACAACAAGGGCTGGGGATACGGCAAGGTCATACTTCTCGGTGAGCACTTCGTAGTCTATGGCCTGCCCTCCATAGTCTCCGCAATCGAGATGAAGACCGAGGCCACCGTGACCCCCAAGGAGCAGCCCGGCTGGACGCTAAAGGACGAGAGGCCCGCTACACCCGGTTATAAGGAGGAGAAGCTGGAACAGCAGAAGGATTCCATAAACAGGGTGCTAAAGGCTGCTGGCGTAGATGCCAAGAAGGGGGGGCTGGACATATGGATGGGCGGGGACCTCTTTGCTGCAAGCGGCGTGGGTGCAAGCGCCGCATCATGCGCCGCCCTGGCAAGGGCCCTGAACCTAACATTCAACCTGGGTTTCA
>JAFGQM010000006.1 GCA_016935655.1 Candidatus Altarchaeota archaeon
GCGACGCGCTAGCGGACGTTACAATCAGGGTCAGCAGGGGGGATAGGATGACGATGGCCCGTGGGGTTAACGAGGACGTCGTTATGGCTAGCGTCCAGGCATTCATAAACGGCTTGAACCGGCTGTTGCAGTGAATTATTTTATTTTCTCCAGCTCACTCATTTTATTTATGGTCTGGCAGTGCGGGCAGGTCACCATCAGCTTTATGTTGCATATGGATTTTGATTTAACCCTCTTGGAAGGCTTAAAGCTGTCAAAAGCACCTTTTATATGCTCATGCCTGATCAAACCCTTGCAACTCGGGCACCTATAATCAGGCTTTTTGAATTTGGTCATTCGCTACTTCAACTTGATGAGCCTATCAAATTTACTGACCCTCTCGCAATGAGGGCACTCCACATCAGACATTTTTGTCCTCTGGAGGGCCCTTCCTCCTGTCGGCTGAGAGGCGATTCTAGCGAATTTAATATGCTTTGTCGGTATTTTCCCATGGCAGCTTGGGCATTGGTATCTGTGCATACCTATAATAACGGGTGAAATCAAAAAAACCTTTTATGTTTGTGGGCGTAAGAGATAACATGCTCTTATGCGGCGTTGATGAGGCGGGCAGGGGGCCTGTGATAGGGCCTCTTGTATTCGGTGCAGTAGTGGTTGACAAGGATACGGAGGGGAAGTTTAAGGAGATGGGGGTGACGGACTCTAAGCTCATAGACCCGGCCACTCGGGAAACTCTGGCCAAGGAGATCCAAAAACTCGCCACAGAGTATAAAGTGCTCTCCCTCAGCCCGGTGGAGATAACCGAGTGGATGAAGACGGCTTCCTTAAACGACATAGAGGCGATAAAGACTGCCGAGCTACTGGAATCACTGGATAGCAAGTTCAATGTGTTATATGTCGACTCGCCTGACACCATGCCGGCCAGATACGGCCAAAATATAAGGAACCTGTGCAAGAAGGATTGCAAGATAATATCCGAGCACAAGGCCGATTTGAACCATACCGTGGTCGGTGCAGCTTCCATTTTGGCCAAGGTCGTCAGGGATACTGAGATAAGGGAGCTAGCCAGGCTCTACGGGGACATAGGAAGCGGCTACCCCAGCGATGAGGTTACGCAGAGATGGCTCGACGACCACTGGAAAAAGAACCACAACTTCCCGGAGTTCGTAAGGAAGAAGTGGTCCACTGTGACAAGGCGTGCACAGCTTAAACTGGGTGAGTGGAATGGATGAGATATATGTGAAATGCCCGGCATGCAACAAGAAGCAACGGCACAAAATCATACGGGTCAAGGACCCCGAGAGAGGGCTCGCTATATGCAAATGCACCAAATGCGGCAGCCTGAGCTATTCCAAGATAAAGAAGGAAAGCCTGGAGATAATGCTGATACTTTCTGAAGGAGGCAAGGCAAAGAAGAGGTTCGAGAAGTTCCCAGTGGGTGCGAAGTTCAAGAAAGGCGATTGCTTAAAGCTCAAGGATGAGAGGTTTGAGATACGATCCATAGAATCCAATGAGGGAGGAAGGCTAGAGGAGGGGGGAATAGAACAAGTGAGGACTATATGGATAGCACCCTACACAAAACAGCTGTCCATCTCAGTGCACCAAAAGGGGGGAAGCACAGTCGCCTACAGGATTACTAAGGGTAAAGACGAACGAATTAAGAAGGGTGACGTACTAGAGCTCGAAGGCAAGAAGGTCGAGGTCACAAGGATAATGGGCGATTCGGGGGACAAAGAGCAAGAGGGGGTTTCAAGGATACTGGCCTTGCATGGAAGGTTTCTTTAGATTAAAGGTAATAGCCGGTGCTACTGAAAATGGGTAAAATAGCTAGTAAAGAAGTCATCAGGCCCAATAGCGACAAGATGGTTATCATGGGGAGCATCAAAAGACATGAAAGCAGGGGACCTATCAATGCTATTGCCCAGCTCCTGGCCTTGTCCAGATTGCCGTATATAAGCTTGATACCTGTCTTTAGGACATACAATACTTTGAGTACGTATAGTATCGCCAAAAACATCAGCAATATGAAGGACCATGAGCCCAAGGATTTGGCGGCAAGCAGTATTATGAGGTAGACTACAACTAAAAAGGCCGTCGAGTAGATGTAGACGATGCCCAAAAGCGAGAGTATCGAGCGGAAAGAGTTAGCTGCATCGGCGCCCATCAGGCGCGCGGCTATGTAGATGCTCGCCCCCAGAACGAGCCAGGAGGCGAACTGCGCCAGAATCAGTAATACGTTTGACAGCGCCAAAAATGCAAAATCGTATTCTGAGAGCCCCTTGTTACTGTTATAGCTGGAACCATAGTAGCCATAATAGCTATAACTGGATTGCGCAGTTTTTGCAGCTATGTAGCTGTAATCCACCATAAGTACAGCGACTATGGCCGTTATCAGGATGATTATGGCTGTCTTCTTAAGGGGTCTCTTCGTCCAGCCTTTGATAAAGCCCTCTAGGACCATAGCTCTTCCTTATAGTAACCGGAAAGGCTATAAAAACTAATCCCTTATGCCTTCCTCGGTGACACCGAATATGCACTCTGCGTCGGGCAGGTGGGGTGCATCGACGAGCTTTGCAACCCTCTTCTCCTCCTTGCCCTTCCTGAGGTATAGCCTGAACGTGCTCTTATGGCCCAGGATGTGCCCCCCTATGGGCGCAGTCGGGTCGCCGAAGAGTATCCCCGGCTGTGCCATCACCTGGTTTGTGACCACCACCGGCACATTGTGCAGTTCTGCTATCCGCTGCAGGGCTGAAAGGTGCCTGTTGAGCTTCTGCTGCCTGTCGGCTAGGGTCCCCCTGCCGACGTATTCGGACCTGAAGTGGGACATAAGAGAGTCCACTATTATCAGCTTTATGTTCTCATCTTTTAGTATCTTCTCAGCCTTCTCCGCAAGGAGCATCTGGTGGTCGCTGTTATACGCCTTGCCGACCTTTATGTTCTCCAGCACCTCCTTCTCATCTATTTCCCAACCCCTTGCCATCTGTATAATCCTCTCGGGCCGGAATGTGTTCTCAGTGTCTATATACAGGGCCTTGCCGTCGAAACCCCCCTGCTCCTTGGGGAGCTGTACGTTGACTGAAAGCTGGTGGGTGATTTGCGTTTTGCCGGTTCCGAACTTGCCATAGAACTCGGTTATCGCCTGGGTCTCAATGCCCCCGCCAAGCAGCTTGTCCAGCTCTTTGCTGCCTGTAGTGAGCTTTCCGACCTTCTCTCTCCTCTCCAAAACCTTGGTAGCGGTTTCAAAGTCCATCTCCAGGGCGTCCTGAGCGGCCTGGATAGCCTTCTTTGCAGTAGCTTCTCCAAGACCCGCCGCCTCCTTAAGCTCGGCAGACGAGGCTGCAGCTATGGACATAAGGTCCTTGTAACCCGCCTCCTCAAGTTTGTCTGCGGTTCCTGGGCCTACCCCGGGAAGATCCTCTATCGTCTCAATCTTTGTCATTTTCATTTGTCTAGGTCTATTTCCTCGATGTCGAACTCTTCAGAATCCCCTGGGACATCTCCTATGATCTCTTCTTCAACGACCTCCCTTTTCGCTTTTTTGCTAGGCTTTTTGGAAGCCGAGGAGGCCGAAGTTAGCGTGCTTATGGAAGTGGTGGTGAGTTCAAGTCTGTCAAAATAATCGTTGTAGCGGATATTGCCGATGAGCGAAATCTTTTTCCCTATGAGCTCGTTCTTTAACTGCCTCACGGGTTCTGTCTCGTCGCCGCTCTGCCCTATCAGGTTCAACACATCCGTCACGTTCATCCCGGTCAGCTGCTCGGCAAGGTCCCTGAAGAATATGGTCCTTATGGCTCCTGTCTTATCCTCGACTTCCAAGCCCACGACCATGCTGTATGAGGGCTTGGTCTCGCCACAGACATCACATATCCACTCGCCAGCGACATTCTCAATCCTTGATCCGCATTCAGAGCAGATCTCGAACACCATGGGGGTCTCATCGACTTCCTTGATCGCCCCGGTTATCTTGACGCTCCTGTCGTTTGGCTCCAATTCTGAGATTGACTTTTCCTTGGCGTGCTTCTCGAGCAATACCTCGACCTTTGGTATGTCTATGTTCTCGGGGTTTATGTGTAGTGTGCCCCTCTGTGAAAGATGGACCTCAGCTTCGCCGTTAAGGCTCTGTTTTGTGTAGCCGTTCCTCAGCAGTATGATATCGCCGTGGTTGATCTCTTTTATAAGCTCTGCCTTCTCGCCCCACAGGACCACTCTAAGAACGCCTGTGTCATCAGCGATTACTGCGGAGGCGAGCTTTCCGGTCCTCTCGCCGGAGACGAACTCCTTGACTGGCAGCAGCCTCATGACCCTCCCTATGACGTCCACGTTTTGCAGATCTGGCTGCACACTTCCCAGCTTGTATGTCCTGGCTTCTATCTTTGGCAAATCCAGTTTGGTAGAAGATTTGAAGATCCGGCCCCTGTTGCCTAGATGTATCTCCGTGCCCCTGTTGCCCAGCCTTACTTGGCCATTCTCCACCTTCACAACGTCGCCCTCGGAAAAACCCTCTATCTTGTTGGCGTTGAAGTCCCACAGGACTACCCTAAGCTTTCCAGTCTCGTCCTCTATTATCATGCTGGACCTCTGCCCCTTGGTCCCGTCTGAGCGGTCGAACTCGGATTTTGGATAAAGGTATATGGCACGGCCCAGGACTGATGTGATATCGTTCTCCTTGACTTCCGCTATCTTCTTGAGCTCCTCAGAGACCTTTGGGAGCTTCTTTATCAGCTTTGGGTCGACATTCTTTGGATCGATAATCAACCGTGAAAGGCCACCGACATGGATTTCTGGCTCCTTGTTTAGACCCTCTCGTGTATAAGCGTTTCGTAATACCATGGTCATCCCTGGCTGCAATTTCTCCGACTCGGCTATATCCGCGCTCTTGTCCCAAAGGACTATATTCTTTTCGGCCGTATCATCGACTATCAGGACCCTGCTGAACTGCCCTACCCTCTTGTCGGTCTTGAACTTCTTTATGGGTCTTACCTCCTTGATCCTGCCGATGACGTTGATATTGTTCGAGTCAGCCTTCAAATCGGATAACTTTATGTATTTGATGGGGGTATCGTCTGCAGAAGCCGAGTCTATCCCATATTCCTTCTCCAGGGCGTATATGGCCCCATGGTCGGTCAGGAGCCCGGCAGCGTCCTCTTTCTTCTTCTCTATTATGGCCTTTACTTCGTCCTCCGCGAGCCCGCTGGTCTCAGAAATCTTTTTTATCCGTTTGTCAAGAGTCATTTCTGCCCCCATAAGATTTCATAGAAAGAGAATAAAAACAGGGGGTTGGGGGGCCCTATCCTCCATCCAAAATTCAAATCGGGCGGACATATGCGCGGGCTTCTAGTTTTCTTGGATTTCATTTTCCTTAAACCAAACCTGGATAAAATTTTCCTCCATTCAGTATAGTTTAAGGAACGGTGCATAAGGCCTTATCGGAGGTCTGTGAGCAGTGAGCATTGTTGACTGAGGTGGGTTTTTGGTTACGCTACAGATGCTATTCCAGTTGTATGGTGCCCATCACACCAAAATCAAAAAAGAAGAAGAAGGTAGGCCATCTCGCGACGGCCTTACCAGCCCCCATTTCTGGAGGAAAAGATGGTTGCGAATCTTATTGGTCGCTGACTATCACCATCAACTGCCCTGAAGCGATGTTGCCCTCATACGTCCCGTAGGGTATGAAGACCTTTATGTTCGCCACAGTGGAGTTGCCCGGTGTGAAGTTGCCGTTTGTCGTACCGTTCCAGAACATTTCCGAGTAGGAGCCAAAGTGCCCTCCCGGCCCGTCCTTGTTCCAGTGGTTCCACATCGTCATGTTGCAAGCTGAGTTGACCGCGACCGTGTACAGCGCGCCTCCGACGTTCACATCGGCATAGGCCCAGTCCGGGTAGTCCGGGTCGTTCGTCAACGTGCCACTTCTGCAGTTGGCTGCAGGGGCGTTCGTCAATCCTGCATCACAGGACGAAAAGTCCGCTGAACCGGTGGAAGTCCTGGTGTGAGCCACATCGCCTATATAAAAGTTTGTACCAGTCTCGCTGCAGTCGTCCCCAGGCCCAGAACCGGTCTTATCCACGAACCAGAACCATTCGCTGCTTCCGTTCCTGAACCTTCCATAGTGGTAGTTGCCCGCGTTCGGGGGCCTGCTGCCGGCCGGGTCCTTCAAGTAGACCAGGCTTCTTGTCTCGTTGTAGTCGACACGGTTCGGGAAGTAGTACCTGTCATTCTCCCTGGCGATTGCCACGAAGTTCCCGGTGTCATAGAAGTCCGCAGTACCCCTTGCCTCCGGCCTGATCCTCGGGTATGTGGTGTTCAGCCAGATGTATGTGATGTTCCTAGATCCTATGTTCTCTATTTGTATCGCAGTGTACCCGTTGTTCTCATGGGTCGAGTTACCCTCACTGCCCGGGTTCACGCCAACCCAGTTGAGCACGGCGGGGTCAAGGTTTACATAAGTCTGTTGCTGTATCCTCACTATGATGGTCGAGTTCTGCGAGTCGTTGGTCCACGGGAAGGCATTTGCCGAACCTCCAAAAAACAAAAGGGCCAAAAGACTAACTAGTGTAACCAATAATATGTTTCTTCTTACCATTTTACCACCCCATTTGGGCTAAATTTACCACCCTATCAGGTTGTATACGCGAAAGTAAATGGGAGGTTATATAAAAACGTTATGGTTTTAAAAAGCATGCTTTTGATAGCATTTATTAAGAAAATAGCTAGCAAGAACGTTATTTTCCGTTTGGGAGCCTAAAACCCAGAAACGCCCGAGTCGATGGCCGTCTCTGCTGCCATAGGAAGGTTTACCGAGACTGGAACATTGTACAAGGTGGACAGTGACATCTTTATGTCCACATTGAGCTTTTGTGTGCCCTCTGTGAACTCAAACCCCAGATTCATATCCACCCTGATCGGGTAATAGGTGCCCTTCTCCACCCACATGGTTATCCCCATGGCCCTCACTGAGTTCTCTATCTCGGCTATGTTGTTCTCCGTCAGTGCGGGGAGGCTGCTGCCCATGGGCTGCAGGCCGCTGAGCTCGTCGAGGAGCTCTCTCACGGTCGGCTTGATCGCGATCTTATAGGCATCCTTCCCGGCAATGTTTTCTGACCCCAAAAGCTCGGATCGGGTGCCCGTCAAAAAATCGATTAGTCTCTGCGGAGCCTGTCTTTCGCCCCAGAGGTCCGTTGAGGAGGTCGTCTTTCGCCAGGTAGTGCCGTCAAACGTGTAGAGGGTGTTCCCTATCACATAGGTCTCAACACTTTGTTTAGTCTCTGCAGACAAGGGCGTAGGAGGCAAGGTTACGTCAATCTTTATCCTCATCCTCTTTTGATTGGTATCCAGCTCGCCGTCCCCGCTCATGAGTATGGGTATGTTGTTGCCCCTCGTCGACATAGCTACAGAACCCTGGATAGTAAAACTCTGTGAATTCGCCTTGCCTGTTGCATCAATGGCCTTGGAGAGCACCTCGGCAGAGGACACACCGTTTGTCACGGGGGGCGTTGTTCCTTTGTCACCGCCAAAAAGCAGATAACCTACCGCAACCAGAAGGATTATCACTATCAGGCCCACTATCAAGCCGCCGTGCCCGCCCCTTTTGGCGGAGTCTATGCTCGGTCTCCTTCGCCTAGCCATTTTGTTATTCCTCTAAAGCCAATAATGAATCTTCCGGGTAGATATCATCCAGATTTACCGCATTCAGGGCCTCGGGGGGTAGGATTATATCGATCGGTACGTTGTATTCCATGTCCGC
>JAFGQM010000026.1 GCA_016935655.1 Candidatus Altarchaeota archaeon
CCATATCATAGTTCTGGTTTGCCTCCAGCTGGACCTTGTTCTCTATATTGTCGAGATTGACTTCCAGAGTGTCCTCTATTGTCACGATCCTCTCGTTCGGGGGTATGAATATGCAGATAGAGTTCAAGGTGGTTGTCTTCCCGCTTCCTATGGAGCCTGCTATTATCATGTTGGCCGGCGTGAGTTTCAACCCCTCCACGGCCAGCCAGAGGAAGGCCGCCAAGTCCACCGAGACGGTGCGGGACTTTATCAGTTCTATGACCGTAAAGGTCTTCCGGCGCTGTTTCCTTATGGTTATCGTGGACCCCTTGGAGGGCAGGGGGTCTGCAGTTATGTTTATCCTGCTACCATCCAAGGCGGCGATATCCAGGATTGGCAAATTGCTGTCCCTTTTGTTGACAAAGCAGATGTTGAATATTATCTTCCTTATGGCATCCGGGCTCCCGAAGGTGAGGTTGGTCTTGCACATGCCGTACCTCCTGTGGAACACGTATACCGGGGTGTTGACCCCGTTGACCATTATCTCCTCCAGATTGTCATCGTCGACAAACAGGCTTAGCTCATCATAGCCGAAACTCATGCCGGCGATTTTTCTGACAAGGAATTCCTTGCTTGGCGTCTCAGGGAGTTTTTTCATCAAAAAGTCCCTCATCAGCTCCCACCTCAAAGAGACCTCAGGCTCCTTCCTTGCATTGTCCAGCTCCTTCTGGGTCACTATCTTCTTGTACCTGTCCAGGACATCCAATTCCTCCTGGGTGAGCTTGGGCGGGACAATCCTGTAGACTGGGACCGCTTCGTTCTCTACGCTGAGTATCTCAACGTGGTCATAGTTGTCTAGGGGTTGCATAATGTAAATTAGGTCTAGGGCTTAAAAAATCTGATTTTTTCGGATATCCAGGCTTCCTTTGTCGCAATCGCTTTACTCGACGATCCCCTTGAGGACTTCCTTTGCCTTCTTGATGTCCTCTAACCTCCTCGTCAGTTCTTTGTTCTTCTTTTGGGCGGTTTCTTCCTCTTGCTTAAGCTTAACCTCCCTCCTCTCCAGCTCCTCTATCAAAGCGCGCAGTTTTTCCAGGTCGGTGTCTATAAGTTTCTCCTTTTCCAGAATGTCCTTCTCCAATTCCTCTATCTTCTCTATGAAGCTCTTCTTGGGTTTCTCGCCCTTCCCAGCCTTCATGCCGGGTTTAGAATCGGGAACCTCCTCGACTTCCGGCTCCGGGGGTTTCTCAACCTTGCCCTTGTCTTCAACCGCTATGTCCTTCAGCTTGTCCAGGAGACCTAAGATCTCATCATTGCTATCTTCCTTGGCCATTTTTAGCTGTATCCACAAAATTTTTCAGGATTAATTTACCGTTTTGTGTATGAAAAACCTCTGGATGGAATTGCACGCCGAAAATAGGCTTTTTTTCGTGCCTCATGGCCTCATAGTTGCATATCCCCGAATGGGCCAAGGCCCTGAAGCCTTTTGGCAGGATTGTGACCTCGTCCCTGTGTGATATCCAGGCCTGGAACTTTTTCGGCATCCCTTTGAGTATCTCATCCTCCTCATCCACCATTATCTCCCCGAAGCCGTATTCCCCCCTCAGACCGCTTTCCACCTTGCCGCCGAAATACTGTGCTATAACTTGGTGCCCCAGGCAGATGCCCAGTATCGGGAGGTCGATTCTTATGAAATCCTCGATGTTGCCCAAGTTGTCTTTGTATACGGACCAGGGGCCGCCGCTGAGTATGATTCCTTTGGGGTTTTTTGACATCACCTCATCAACAGACGCCGTGTTGGGGACGATCTCAGACCCGACTTCAAGCTCCCTGAGGCTCCTCCAGATGCGGTGTACATACTGGCCGCCGTTGTTTATTATTACGATGCCCCTTTCCATAACCACCTATTTACATATGTTTATAGAAACATAAAAATGCTCTATCCATGCACCAAGGAATACCAAGAAGATCGCGAATAGCATAAGCAGGGCGCCATCATAAACGGTGAACCAGAAGCATTCGCTCCTGAACCTATGCTTTGCGATGGCCACGCCCACGATGCCGCCTGCTATACCTGCGACCAAATATGCGGCTATCTCCGGTATGCCCCAGAGCGCTATGCCCAGCGAGTACTTGGGGAAACCAGTGAAATAAGCGTGCAGGGCCGGGAGGTTGGAAAGCTCCTCCTTTATCTTCTGCCCTATGAAGACCGCCACAACCGACGCGTTCCAAGATATTATCCATAGCGCCCCGGCGCCGAAAAGGAAGGATGCGCCGAAGCAGACTATCATGACCCCTATGTTGTTGTCATATATCCTTTCGAACTTGCCCCACCTTGCCATGCTCTCTTGTTCCTTTGGGATGCACTCATCGTCGCCCACCGCCTTCCCCGATTGGAAACTTTTGGCTATGGCCTTTATGGCGCCTGTTTGCTCTTGGAAGACTATACCGCTACTGGGCAGGTTTTCAGCCGTTTCCATGGGGAGGACCGTGAACCAGAAAGAGAAGGATATCATCAGGCCAAGGAACAGGAAGCAGTATAACAATATCACATCCGAGTGCCTCGAGAAGAAACTGGTGAAAAAGCTGGTGAAGTACTTCCTCTCCTTGTGGACGCACTCCCCGTCTATGATCTTTTTCTCAATCAGCGTCTCTTCGATCTCCTCCTCCCTGACTATCCTTTCGTCCTTCTCTTCTTCCATGGAGAGGATCCGGTGTATCAGAGGCGCCAGTGCGACGACTATCAGAGCTAGGATGAGTATCGAAGGGTTTGCCTTCAGGGAGTTTGACAGATAGAAACCCAGCCAGATGGCCAGACTTGAGACTATCACCCCAAGGACGAGCATGTCCCACGGGTTCCTCTCGGCGGTCTTCGGGGAGATGATTGATTCAAGCATGTGTAAATGAAGGGTTACGAGAAAAAAAACGCATTTTAAATCCCTTAAGTGCATATTACCGAGTCTATAATGGTCGGATCGGGCGGTTTAAGGAAACACCTGGATGGCAGGAATAGCACCTCACTCTTCATGCTGGCGATTCTCGCACTAGTTTTATTACTTGTATTGGTTTTTTCCGTTACAAAAAATTTAGAACAAGACTCCCCGTCTTTATCACAGACCCCCTCTTCAGAAGCCGAGTTCTATGCAAACAAGGATTTCGGGATAATCAACGTCCACGAGCATATCCAGTCATTTAAGGAAAGTAAACGATTCTTGGAGGCTATGGATATTGCAAACGTCTCCGTGACAATTCTTCTAGGCAGCCCCGAGGCCACGCTTTTCTCAGGGAGGACCGGCTTCAAGGAATACGACGCCAACAACGAGGAGGTTTTGAAGATAATCCGCGAATACCCGGACAGGTTCATGTTCCTTCCGACCATGTATCCCGGCGACCCCAGGAAACTAGAAAAACTCAAAGACTATATGGGCCGTGGGGGCGTGGGTCTGAAACTCTATTCGGGCCATACTTTCTTCTATGAAAACCCGCTGAATGAGAGCTCGATGACCCCAGTCTACGCTTATCTCGAGGAGAACGACATCCCCCTCCTCATCCATGTCAATCCCGGCCGGCCCCACATAAGGGCGGAATTCGAGAACCTTCTTGACCGGTTCCCCGACTTGACTATTAATTGCCCGCATTTCTGCCTTTCTTCTATAGCCGACGACCGACTGAGCTATTTTCTCGATAAATACCCGAATTTATACAGTGATGTATCCTTCGGTTTTTATGCCCAGGACGGGCTGGAACGCATATCCAGGAACACTACCAAATTTAAGGAGATGCTGACCAAGTATCAGGACAGGTTCATGTTCGGCACGGACATGGTGGTCACTGAACACCCCCGGAAGACGACGGAGTGGATATACAACCTGACGATGTGCTACCGCGACATGCTCGAGAAGGAGGAGTACTACTGCAAGGTCGGCACCGACTTCGAGGGCCATTTCAAGGGGCTGGCGCTGGATGCGAGCATACTGAGGAAGATATATTATGAGAACCCGCAGAGGTTCTTCAAAGGGAAACTGTAACCGCCCAAGATGATAAGAACAGCCAAACTCTGAAAACATCCGTACGGCGTTGTGCAATTTTTATGCCCCCAAATCTTTATACCCCCACATCATACAATGGGCGAATCCAGATTAGTAGCGTTTTTAATAGTCCTCATAGTATTGCTGCTTATAGCTATAGCTATACCCAGACCTGAGCGTGCTTCAAATACGGGCACAGGCATCTGGCCAGAGGACAAGGACATAACCACCTGCAAAAGTGCAGGCTGCCTCATGCAATTCATAGACGAGGGATTTGACCCGGACACTTGCGAGTCTCTGGACAAGATAACAAGGGACTGGTGCTATTACCTATATGTGGAAAACAGCGTTGGCGGCACGGCTATCTGCGCGAGGATACAGGACTACAAACTCCATGAGGATTGCTTAAATTCGGGGAGCAGGAAGGAGCGGGAGATTTTCCAGCAATACCTGTCCAGGATAGCCGAGGGCGAGTTTGATTGCGGGCTAATCGATAAAGAGAATCTGAGAGATCGCTGTTACAATCTGAGTAGATGCATAATCAGCGCCATAGCTTTTGCGAACCTGTCGCGTTGTGATAGATGCATGAATAGGGTAGAATGCAGAGAGATTGCTGTGGATAAGCTGATTGAGCTGGATATAGCCCTAGCTGCTTCCCAAAGAGATCTTAAGAAATGCTTTGAGCTTCGGAAACCCCATTTAGAAACATGCATAGACACCTTCATACTGAAGAATGGTTGCATCTGCGAGGATATAAGAGATAGGGTAAAACCAGAAAGCTGGGATGCCCAAAGTGTACTGAATTCGTGGCCGGATCATTGCTATACCCGGTGCGCGGTATTGCTCAAGGATCCAGTATTTTGTGAGAACGTGACTAGTCAGCAGATATATGACTGTCTTAGACCTTTCATGAGGGGGGATACTTTTTAAAAGAGGCCTCATTATTAAATATGATGGATATGACCAATTTCATGAACGAAGCTCACGTGTCAAAAAATATAACCTTAATTCTTTTGTTATCCCTAGTCTTGTCTGGCTTTGTAGGGGCCAGGTGCTATTGTGATCCCCCTGAAAAATGCGGCACAACAGCCTACGACTGTCATAATCAGCGACCCCGCACTGGCGATAACGTCTGCTGTGATTATGGTACTATAAACAGTGTTGACTATTGTAAGACCGGAATGTCGCCTGAAGTAAACTCCCGTCATGGATCCACAGGTAATTGCCCTTCGCCGTATGAGTGCCGATGCATCGATTATTGTTTTATGTCTGGCAACGATTTCTATTCTGGGGATGGATGCGCCTATACATATGCATGTAACGGTGCCTATGATACTATAGTGGGCACTAATCAATGGGGCTGCTCGATAGTAGAGCCTAGTGCATTCCCGGGTTTCGAATGTGGTGGCCAGTGCGCTTGCGGCTGCAATTTTTACAATAAAGATGCCAGCTACTGCAATTCGGACCCCGATGACGTCTGGACTTGCTGCGGTGATAGGAATGTCGGCATACCCTGCAAGGTCGGGAATGACTGGACTGAGGGCTCATGCTGCGACAAGAACGAAAATAACATATACGAGGCCGGGGACTGTTGCGGTGGAGCAAAGCCATTCTGCAAGGACATAGGCGATGAGAAGATATGTGTCGAGTGCCTAAATAACAATCACTGCCCTGGAGAGGACAATTTGTGCTGTTGGAGCGATACTGACAACAAGTGTTACGACTCGAATACAAAGCATTGTTGTGATTTAGATTGGTCAACCAAGCAGCCTATGACATGCCCAGGCGCTGAGGATTCCTGGTGGGATTTTCCATATACCAATTTCGTCGACTGTTGTGACACCGACGGCGACCAGTATGCTGATTCATGCTGTAGCTCTGAAAAGCCATACTGTGATTCGCGTTATGAACGTGATGTGAACGGTTTCTGCAGGTCTACTGGCGAATCTGAATGCGTCAAATGCATCCATGGTATAGACCAGACATGCCCGGCTGGCAAGGCCTGTTGCTATGGTGATTGTTACAACCCCGACACGCAGATATGCTGTGGCGACTACTGTGACCACACTATATGCTCGAAGAATTCCAAGGGCAAAGCCCAATGCTGCGACAAGAACCTTGATGGCAAGTATACCTCAGGCGATTGTTGCGGGTCTAGCACTCCGGTCTGCGGTGCGGATTATGATGTAATAGACAGCTTGTGCCAATACGCGAACAAGAACATGTGCTATGAATGCGCCTCGTGGTGGGATTGCGACCAAAATGAAGGCTGTTGTTTCGGGGAATGTTTCAATCCGAACAACAAGCTCTGCTGCGGTAACTGGTGTGGGCACGCCATATGTTCACCGTTACCGACTGGTGTCAGCCCCTGTTGCGATTATGATCTGGGGTGGATGGACAACCCTTGGTGCTGCATCGGTGCAGGACTCACAAGATCCTGGTGCGCTGGTGATAATGCGATGTTCCAATTCAGTGAATGCAATGATGATTGCTGTGAGATTCTTCCTACCCCCCCAGTCAGCTGTGAAGCCATTTGCGCAGCGTTGGCAGCGGATACATGTTCAGATAACCCTGGCCACCCATGTTGCACCTCGGGGCCCGACTTCGGTCAGTGCATAGGCGGGTGTCTACCTGGGTTTAGGACGCCGCCAGCCCCAAACGGCTATCAGTCTCCTACGGTCTGCAGCTGTCTCAATCTCCAAGTTCAGTGCTTTTGTCCGTGCCTCAACAAACCCGTTATTGTAACCCCGCCCGGTGAGGGCGAGGCGGAAGCAGAGGCAGAAGCCGAAGCCGAGGCGGAAGCAGAGGCAGAA
>JAFGQM010000027.1 GCA_016935655.1 Candidatus Altarchaeota archaeon
CAGTCACGGTGACGCACGACAAGAGCATAGAGGAGGTCGCCAAGCTGATGACGGAGAAGGGCGTGAACCACATACCCATAGTAAAAAACGGGACGCTGGACGGAATCGTGACCTCTTGGGACGTTGCGAAGGCTGTCGCTAGGGGCAAGAGGAGACTGGACGACGTGGCGGTCAAAAGCGTCGTGACGGCGAAGCCTGCTGAGACGCTGGGCATAGTCTCGGAGCGGCTGAAGAAGCACGAGATATCGGCCCTCCCAGTCGTGGACGGCCGCGGCTCTGTCCTTGGGATAATAACCGCTGAAGACGTATCAAAATTCGTACAGGGATCATGACCAAGAAGTACCTGTTGGAGTTCAGGAAGGACGTAGACAAACCGGTGTTGGCAGAGTGCATACTGGCTACAAAGGCCAGGATAAACATACTCCGGGCGGACGCCGAGGGCAGGATGCTTGTGACGATACCGAAGGAAAAGGAGGAGGAGGTAATAAGCTTCCTGAAAAAGGCAGGGGTGAAGGCGAGCGAGCAGAAGAATGCGGTCGAGTATGACAAGGACCTCTGCGTCGACTGCGGGGCCTGCATCTCGATCTGCCCGACGAACGCCTTCCACTTCGACGAGGACAAAAAGCTGGTCTATGACCCGAAAAAGTGCGTCCTATGCAAGCTGTGCATCGACGCGTGCCCGAGGAGGGCGCTGAAGGCCCCGGAATTCTGATGATAGCTAATTTCGAGTTTAAGGACACTATTCTGAAGGTCAGATGCGACAGGGATATCTCCGATAAGGTCAAAAAATTCATAGTCGAGAAGCGACAGGAGCTGGAAGGCTACATTGCGCGCAACCCCGGGTTCAGAACATCGCTGGAGCCGTTGGATGCTATTGGGGGGCCAAAGATCGCCCAGATAATGGCCGAGGCTGGGAAAAAGGCCGATGTGGGGCCGATGGCTGCAGTCGCAGGCACGATATCGGAGCTTCTTGCGGACGCAGCTGTGGGATGGGGCGCAGGATGGATAATCGTGGACAACGGCGGGGACATATGCCTGTGCGGCGACAAGGAGTTCACGATATCAATATTCGCAGGCTCTTCACCGCTCTCGGACAGGATAGGATTCAGGGTCAACGCAGGTGATAAAAAGCTGGGCATCTGCACATCCTCGGCGTCGGTGGGCCACTCCATAAGCTTCGGGGACGCTGACTCGGTAACAGTAGTCGCCAAGAGCGCCCCGCTGGCGGACGCCTTCGCCACGGCAATCGGGAACGAGTCCAAGGGGAAGAGGGCCATAGAGCGAGGCATAGGTTTCGCTTCTAGGCATCTGGGCTCGATAGACGGGGCACTGGTAATAAAGGGCGACAGGATAGGCAGGGTGGGGGTGCTGCCGGATTTGGTAAAAATAGTGCATTAATTCCATCCAACGTTGGATATAATTAATTATATCCATATTTATTATACCACCTTCTAATATTAATCCAACCTAGAAATGAAGAAAAGGCTGTTATTGGTAGTGCTGGTACTGGCTCTGCTGCCGGAGGCCCTGGCAGCGAGCGGCGAGGCGGAGAACGGGATGCCCATCGAGATAGTCCTCCTCTCCGACATCGGGCTGATAATAATCGCAGCGACCGTCATAGGCTACACCGCCTCGATCCTGAAGCAGCCGCTCATACCCGCCTATATACTGGCCGGCATACTTATAGGCCCCATGGTGTCCAATCTGGTAACAGGCGCACCCTTCATATACGACTTCGATGTCGTGGTCGCATTGTCGCAGCTTGGGATAACGTTCCTTCTGTTCACCGTCGGCATGGAGCTGGATCTGTCAAGGCTTAAGGATGTCGGTTTGGTCTCGGCTTTCGTCGGCATAGCGCAGGTCGCGGTGGTGTTCTGGGCCGGCTTCCTCGCGGCCGTTGCCTTCGGGTTTGGCGCGCAGGAGGCGCTTTTCCTAGGGCTCATAGTGGCCTTCAGCTCGACCATGGTAGTCATCAAGATAATATCAGACAGGGACGAGATAGAGACCCTCCACGGGAGGATAATGCTGGGGATACTGCTCATCCAGGACGTTATCGTAGTCATCGTCATGTCCCTCATAAGCGCCCCAGGCGGCCTTGCGCTGGACCCGGTAGTGGATGCGCTCGTGAAGGGCTTAGGGCTCTTCGCGCTGGCTATCGTTATCAGCAGGTTCATAGCACCGGCCGCGATGAGGAGTTTGTCCAAGTCCGTCGAGCTGATATTCCTCTTCGCTCTCAGCCTTTGCTTCGTATTCGCGCTCGCAAGCCACTCCCTCGGCTTCTCGCCTGCGATAGGCGGCTTCCTGGCAGGGCTGAGCCTGGCCGTCTTCCCGTACAACCTGGAGGTATCATGCCGCATAAAGCCGCTGCGGGACTTTTTCGCCATAATGTTCTTCGTGTCGCTGGGTATGCAGATAGTGGTCGACGACATCGGCATCCTGCTGCAGCTGGCTGCCCCGATAATAGTGTTCTCTATAATAGTGCTTCTCCTTAAACCAGTGGTCATAGCCCTAATCTGCCTTATCCTGGGCTACGAACGGAGGACATCGTTCCTGGCGGGGGTAGGGCTCGGCCAGATATCGGAGTTCTCGCTGATACTCGCGCTGCCGCTCGCCCTCGAGAACCCGGCTTCGCCGGTCTTCCTCATAACCCTTGTGATAGCCATAGTTACCATATCCATAACCCCGTATCTGATCAAATACGGCAACTCCATCTACATACCGTTCTCCGGGATGCTGGAAAAGCTCGAGAAGATGAGTTTCATCAAAAAGAGGCATCAGCTGGAGAGGTTCCCGGAGAAGAAGAAGCTGAATGACCACATAGTCTTTTTCGGCGCGCACATAATGGGCATGGAGGTGATAAACCATCTGCAGAAGTCCAAGGAGGACTTCGTAGTCGTGGACCACAACCCTGAGATAATAAAGAAGCTGATAAACAGGGGCGTGCACAGCCTTTATGGGGACGCTGAGGACATAGAGGTACTCGAAAAGGTGAATTTGAAGGACGCAAAGCTGATAATATCGACCATACCGAACGAGGACGATAGCCTCCTGCTTATCAAAACCGTAAGGAAGGTCAACCCGGACGCCATGGTGTTCGTAACGGCAAAGACCATAGACCATGCCATCAAGTTCTACAGGGAGGGCGCAGACTACATATTCCACCTTAAGCTGCTCGGCGGCAAGGAAGCTGCGAAGGTCCTGGACGAGTCGCTGGGGAAGGGCGGGAAGGAGCGCATCCTCAAGAGGAAGATAGACGAGATCGGGGCCTTGGAGAGAAAGCGAAGGGAGGAGATAATCGACCGCCTGGATCCGACTTTCCTTAAACAGCTAGACGAGCTGAAGGCGCAGTGCGAGATAAAGAAAAGCGAGGAATTGGGGGAAGAGTGAAAAAGGATATAATAAGCCTGGAGGAGGCTAGGGAGATACGTGAGCAGCTGCGGCCGGCCTTTGCAGGATATGTGACCGACGGGAACGTGTCCGACAGGGACGTGCTGGCGACTCTGATGGATTTAATTGTGAGGGGGCACATAGGCATCGACATGGAGAGCCAGAAGAAGCCGGTGAAGGTCAAGAAGGTCTACTTCTTGTCGAATCCGGAGACACTGCTCCCGTTCGAGAGGAGGTTCATCGAAGTACTTTTTTCCGAGTCTAAGGAGCTGAGTCCAGAAAAGGTAAGGCGAAAGCTCCTTTCGGGGGAGCTACACAAAGTTATCCGAGAAAACCTCAGCGAACTGGAGAATGCGAAGATAGTAAAATCAAGGCTTCTCTTCTATGGCAAGGACCTTGGGTATAAGACAATCAAGTACAAGGTTAATCGGGGGGAAGTTCAGCAACTGGATAGTAAGGGTATATGGACACGATGGAATGAAGGAAAAGAAGCTCGCTACAGCTGGGGGATAGCAAGGGAGATTGAGGTTAAGACCATAGGTGATTTGGAGGACTATAGGTGTTATCTGAATAGGAGTCTTGCAGGAGGGGCATTCATTATTTTGTTCGTGTTATTTTTTTGTAGTGTCAGTATCTTAGCCGGGTTTACTTTGTATTATTTAACTCCCGTGCCTTGGGCCTTCGTGTTGATAGGCGGATTTTTTTTATTTGCAGGAGCGTCGGTACTTGTAAGCGCTATAAAGCGACGTTTAGAACTTAAGGGAGTGAAAAAGCTCCTGCTATTCCAGTTTGCGAACAACGTGGTCCCGTTCACCAAGAGGAAATATGAAGATTTGTTTGACTTCATCCAAAAATACCCGCTCAAACAGCAGCGTCTCTATAATGAATTCATGCCGCACGCGGTCGCATTCGGGCTGGACACCTCCTGGAACGAATCGTTTGGGATACCTGAGGAAACGGTGGTCAGCTCGAGGGCGGTTAGTCAGCTATCGCCGGGAGAAAGGGAGAAGTTCGGGGATTTGGAGTAGTTAGTTTGAGGGTTTAAGGAGGTTGGATTGAATTGACGAACGCTATAGTTTTTGAGTTCCTTATACCCATGGATTTGAGGGTTTAAGGAGCTCCTTAAACTAATGAAATGAGTGCGGGGGGTACGAAAATGGTATCTTGAGTCTTCTGTCGACAGTCCTGTTGTTTGTTCTTAGTATGCTACATTGCCGAGAAGAAAAGCTTCTTATTTACTGAAGTAAATGAGTGTTTTTATAGCCTTATTTACTTACGGAAATAAGGCTATGGAGGAACGTCTCAGTATTTGGCCTTCAGGGCCCTGATCAAACCGTCCGCAACATAGATTCTGTTCCTCTTACGGTCAGAATACTCCTTCAGAATCCCTGCATCCTGCAAACCCCTTATCGTCGACTGTGCGGTCGGGAAGGTGACCTTAAGGTATTCCGCAGCATTTTTGGCTGTTATGTAGGGGTTTATGAACAGATAATCCACTAGCCTTTCGGCGTTGACCGTCCCTCTCGTTCTGCGAAGCTCGTCATGATACCGCTTTTGCAGCTTCAGTATACCCTCGACGTTTTGTATGGATTCCCTAGACTGCTCTGCAACTGCCTTTAGGAAAAAATCCACCCATGCAGCGTAATCGCTGTTTGCCCTTACTGCCATCAGCTTATCTGAATATTCTTCCCTGTGCTTCTCCATGTATCCGCTCAGGTACAGAAGGGGCTCAGGCATCAATCCCTGTTTGCAGAGGAACAACGTGATCAATAGCCTCCCGATTCTTCCGTTCCCGTCAAAGAAGGGGTGGAGGGTTTCAAACTGGTAATGCATTAGAGCGCATTGTATCAGGGAAGGCATTCCTTTCGGAGGATTTTGTATGAAACCCTCGAAATCCAGCAAGAGCCTTCCAAGATCCTCAGGCCTGGGGGGCACAAACTCCGCTTCCTCGATGTCGTCCGAGAACCCTATCCAGTTCTGGCCTTCCCGGAAGTTGCCGGGACGCCTATCGGCACCCCTTACGCCCTTTAGAAGCCTCTTATGCAACTCTCCCATCAAAGATAGGCTTATCGGGCGTTTTCGGATGGCGGAAAGGGCATATACAGTGGCATCAACATAGTTCCTGACCTCCCTTACGTGCATATATTCCTTGGGCTCCTTGTTCGTGATCTCATACAGGAAGAGGTCCGACAAAGACGCCCGAGTCCCCTCTATCCTCGAGCTTAAGACTGCCTCTTGCCGGATGTAAGGCTGTATGAGGACGTGGGGGTTCGGCAAAAGCTGACCGATGCCCGCAAGCCTTCCCAGATAATTATCTGCCTCGGAAAGCAAAGGTACGGTTTTGTCACTATACTCCAATTTTGTCGGAAGCGCATTAGGAACGAAAATACTTACACCATCGGAATTCTTATAAAATCTTCCGCTCGGTTTTTTGAATTCGCTTATTTTCATGTTAAAGAGTGTTTTAGTTAGAGATCTGTTATTTAAGAATTAAGGTCTTTTCTTTAATAAGAAAATTCTTATTAAAATTAGTTTGAATAGTAACATACGGGAAGCGGGGCATTTAATGCAATACCCTCTTTTTCTGAGTTTTTGTAAAAAAGAGGGTAAAAATCAGCACAGTGGACTCTAGACTCTAGACACGAGGTTCAGCTTTGCTGAACCTGTGCCCAAGTTCACAAAGTGAACTTCGGGCAGCAGACTTAAAAGGAGTGCTTTCCGCTAACTCTCCAAGCCCTTCATTGCCGAAACTGGGCAATATAACAATGAAGTGCGGGGGACGAGATTCGAACTCGCGCAGGCCTAAGCCACAAGGTCCTAAGCCTTGCCCGTTTGACCAGACTCCGGCACCCCCGCATAAAATGGGTAAGCGACTGTAGTGTAACTCGCCAGTATGCTGCGGGTTTATTTGAAATTCCAGAAATAAAAGGGTCCTACTGCGACTTCGGGGCTTCCTTCTTCGCTTCCATCGGCTTTTCCTCGGGTCTTTTCTGGGCGCGCTCATTCCGCTCCATCTCGCCCACCTTCTGCATCACCTTGTCCATCTCGCGCTTGTCCTTAGCCCTCTGGCGCATCCTCTTATCCTTCTCGGTAGTGTGGATGCCATCCTTCACGAGATGACGGTGCTTGGCGCAGGATATGCAGGCATAGCCCTTGCTGCTGGACATGGATACGACCTCGGCGAGCTCGTAAACATCAGAGGACAACCTCCCCCCTACGTTCACTTCCACGGCCTTGTGCTTAGGCACATTCCTTCCGCAAAATGTGCATTTGATGGCTGAATCACGGCCCCTGCTGGACCACCATTTGCCCCATTGACCCATACAATCACCCTGTAATATAAGAGAAAAAAGCGTTATTTTAGCTGCTTGGGTTTAAAAAAGGGCTTTAGGCAGCTACCTCGGGAGCTTATCCCAAGAATCTGACGTTGTCGTAGCCCTCGAAGTGCTTATCGCCTGTCAACAACTGCGTCTTGTTCCTCATGGCTGTCGCATATACTACCGCATCGACCAAGTAGAGGCCTTCGTTCTTGAATTCCGCTGCCTTTAACGCTATGTCAGAGTCCAAGGGCATAAGGAGGCTTCTAGCTAATATTACATTAATGGCTTTCTCCTGATCGCTCTTGGATATCCCCTCCTTAAGGAGCTTGGCCTTGAACTCGGATAAGCATATGGTTGGCGTGAAGATTATGCCGTCGCTGTCGATGTATTGCTTTGCCTCTTCCCCTTTCTCGCTCCCTTGGAAATACTCCACCCATGCGTATGTATCGAATGTTATCATGCTAGAACCTGTCCTCGTGTTCTCTCTCAAAACCCTTCAGTTTCCCGCTGAGCATGCCGAAACCCTCCTTCTCAGGTTTCACAAGACCCTCGTAAAGGAACCTGTTTATGGTAGTGGAGAGCTCTCTCTTCCCAAACCTTGAGACTATGAGATGATAGACATCATCCCTCAGCAAAACAGTGGTTTTGACCATAGACATCACCATATATGGTTTAATTTAAAAAGCAATCTTTAAAAACCCACTATTGTGCCGAAGGGTTAAACGCCGAGGTTGAACCGACTCCGTCGGTAGCCCTCGCCGCGGGTGCTGTGAGAGTGAGCGCCGAGGTTGGGACACGAGACTCGCTTGCGAGTCTGTGCACAGGGACCGAAGGTCCCTTGTGTTTGAGGTCTTCTGTCCACAGTTTCCAGTCCTGTTCCGGTTATATTGCTGACACTGGAATAAAAGCGGGGTTACGCTACCAGCTAACTCCACAAAATTTATTATTTATATACTTTGTGGAGTTAACTAAACATGGTTCATTTCTCTGAGAAGGAGATAAAGGGTAAGAAATACCTCTATGCACTTCAGTCAGTCAGACTTAGCGATGGCACTGTGGCAAAGATAACAAAACGCATTGACAGACCAATTCTGACGCCCGAATTACAACAGTATTTTGATGGGAAAAGGAAGGACTTACTCAAAAAAGACGCTCTAAAGAAATATAGGACGGACTCCGTCTTCACGAAACAGCAGATAGAGAAGGTTGAGGAAACCAAGGTGGACTACAAGCAAATCCTCAAGAAGCTCACGAAGGCTCAGAAGAAGGACCTCTTCGACAGATTCACGGCCAACTTCACGTACGAATCCAACGCCATAGAAGGCAACTCGCTTACACTCAAGGATGTTGCAATAATCCTTTTTGAAAACAAAGTTGTCGAAGGGAAGGATCTAAGAGAGATTTATGAGACCAGGAACTCTCGAAGGGTTGTCGACCTGATACTCGCCAACAGGTTCAAGGTGACGGAAAGGGACATAATCCAGATGCACAAGATGCTTGTGGACGATATGGATGTGGCTACCGGGTACAAGAAAATCCCAAACTATCTGGTCGGCAGGCGGGTGAAAACGACCCCGCCGGAGCTTGTCGAGAAAGAGATGCAAGATCTCTTACACTGGTATAAGAGCGGGGAAAAAATGCACCCCATCAAAAAGGCTGCCCTTTTCCACGGAAGGTTTGAGAGGATACACCCCTTTGATGATGGGAACGGCAGGGTCGGCAGGTTTCTGATAAATGTGATTCTGATAAACGCAGGCTACGCGCCGGTTATAATACGGAAAAGCCAGAGAATCGCTTACCTGAAAGCCCTTGAAGCTTTCGACAACGGGTATACTGCGAGGCTAGAACGGTTTATGCTGTCAAAATACAAGAACACCTTCAAGAACTTCTTCCAAGTATATTTGAAATACATTTAACAAGACTGGAGACCCTATTAGCCCCCTCCAAGACCCGAGACTATCGACTCGAGACTCTCACGCGAGGTTCACGGAGTGAACCTGTGCACAATCTCACCGGAGGTGAGATTCGTGCCG
>JAFGQM010000028.1 GCA_016935655.1 Candidatus Altarchaeota archaeon
AGTGAGAGGCCTTTTTCCTTAAACTCCCTATCCAGCAGATCCTGGTCACAGGCTGCGAGCAGGACTTCCCCGTTCTGCTTGTAGAGTTTTATGCTTATCATATGTTCTTCAGCGGCCTCCAGCCGCCACAGGCCTCGCATTTAAGGATCTTCACGCCCTCGAGGCTTGTGAATCTGGTGTCAGGCTTGCCGCATTCCTCGCAGATGACGTAATCGTTTGCATAGGACTTGACAGCATCACCGATCTTCTTGCCGAATATCTTCTTGTTGAAAATGAGCCTCTCCCCGGCCAGTGTGGCATAGGCGCCAAGCTCCTTTGTGAGGAACTTTTGAAAATGGTTTTCATCGCGCCTGAAAAGCTTGGCTATGGGCACGAAGTTGCGCAGTATGGTCTTGTTGCCCTCAAAGAACACGTCCACCTGGGGCATCTCAAACCTCTTGGTCTGCTTGACCCTCTCCGGGATTTGTGAATATGCCCTGTCAAGCAGCTTTTCATACTCGAATTCCATGAGCATATTTGCACGGGAGGGGTTAAAAACAGTAGTTTTATTCGGGAAATTGAAAAGTAATCATGGATGTAAAGGATGCTATCAAAGCCAGGCGTAGCATCAGGAAGTTCACGGGTGAGGTTTCCGATGATTTGGTGAAAGAGCTCGCCGAGGCTGCAAGACTGGCGCCTTCGGGGTCAAACGTGCAGCCGACAAGATTGTTTTTCATACGGGACGGGGGAATTAAAAGAAAACTCGAGGCAGAAGAAGCATTCGAGCAGGATTTCGTGCACAAAGCCCCGTTGATCATAGTCTTCTCTGGTAATCCGAACGACTACGAGACCAGCTATCCGGGCCTGGCTGGAAAAGGGAGGGAAAGGACCCTTCGTGATGTGACGATAGCCTCATCGTTCGTTGTCCTGCGCGCGACTGAGCTGGGGCTGTCCTCCTGCTGGGTGGGGCTGATAGATCCGGGGGTAATCAAAAGGGTTCTGGAAATCCCGAGTGAGCACATAATCCCGTTCGTTCTTTGCATCGGAAAGGCTGGGGAAAGGCCCGGGCTTTTAAAAAGGAAAACCACAGGCGAGATAATCTCGGGGGACGTTTGATGGGCGAAAAAGAGCTGATTCCAGAGATTGAAAAACTGAAAGGAGACAAGGCAGTCTCTGGCCTGGTCAGGGATAGAATCGGGGAATTCGAGCGCGTGCAAAAGGCTGATGAGAGGGTCTGGTTCGAGGAGCTATGCTTCTGCCTGCTAACTGCCAACACAAGCGCGCGCATGGGCATGAATACGATACATGACATAAAGGGAATACTGCCGCATTGTGACAAAAAATCCCTGAGCAGATCACTCAAGGAGTGCAGGTACAGGTTCTACAACAGGCGCGCAGAGTTCATAGTCGACGCGCGCGGGCTGCTGCCTCGTCTGAAAGAAGAGGTGCAAAAACGCAGCGAGCAGGATGCGCGCAGGTGGCTGGTCGAGAACATCAAGGGCATGGGATTCAAAGAGGCCAGCCATTTCATGAGGAACATTGGCTACAAAAACCTGGCGATAATAGACCGGCACATCCTGAAAGTATTATCTAGGTACGGGCTCATAGATGGGATCCCTTCAAGTCTTCCGGAAAAGACCTATCGCGAGATAGAAAAGGTATTAGGACTGCTTTCGCAAGAGACGGCCCTCTCGCTGGCGGAATTGGACTTCTACCTATGGTATATGGAAACGGGGGAGGTACTCAAATGATCTCCTTAAACTAAAAGGCGTCCCTCCACCCGTATTTATTTTGAATCGGTATAATTACCCCATGAGAACCTTTGTCTTCGACCCTTCTTCGTCTGGAGTCTCGGGGGATATGTTGCTGGCTGTTTTGTTTGCGGCCGGCGCCAAGGAAAAAAACCTGCGAAAAAAGTTCGCCGGCCTTGCTGACGTGGACATCTCAAGGGAGACTCTTGTCATGGAAGGCAAGAACGTGAGTAGGATGAGTATCGAGATCACACCTGACATCCATTCCCCATCATTCGGGGAAATGCGCAAACTTTTGGATAACATAGATACAACAAAAACCGAGAGGGGTTTTGCCTTGAAGGTCTTGAAGACCTTGGAAAAGGCCGAGGAGGCTGCCCACGGGGGAGTACACCCCCTGCACGAACTTGGCTCGCTGGACACCTTGGTCGACGTTGTCGGTGTTGCGCATGCGGCGGAAAACTTAGGCGTTTTTGAATCAAAAGTACTCTCGCTCCCTGTGGCCATAGGCGAACCACAGGGGCCTCACCAGGGTCAGGCCGTAGGCGTGATGCTGAAGGGGGGGATACCACATGGCAAAAGAGGTACCAAGCACGAGCTGACTACACCTACGGGGCTGTCAATCTTGTCAAACCTGGCCATTTTTGTGAAAGATTTTTCTATTAATGGCGGAAAGAACTACTACAGTATCGGCACCGCAGAACTGCCAAAGCCGCATATTCTGAACTTGACTATCTTATGAAAACGAAACTCGATTTGCTAAAGGAAGCAATAAAGTCCAAGGGAAAAGTCCTGATTGCCTTTTCTGGCGGAGTGGACAGCAGCCTTCTGGCAAGGGTAGCCTACGATGTATTGGGCAAAGACGCCCTTGCAGTAACCCTTGACTCAGAGACGCTGCCTAGAAGAGAGCTTGAAGGGGCCAAGAGGATAGCGAAGGAGATAGGCATCCGCCACAAGGTAGTCAAATTCTCCGAGCTGAAGAACAGAAGGTTTAAGGAAAATCCCCCAGAGCGGTGCTACTACTGCAAAAAGGAGACTGCGAAGATTCTGAAAAGGATAGCTGATGGGGCAGGCTATACGATAGCGGGGGGCGTGAGTTACTCGGACTACGGGGAATACCGGCCCGGTATAAAGGCTGCTGACGAGGAGGGCATATGGCATCCATTCGTCGAGCTCAAGATCTCCAAAAAGGACATCAGGGTCTGGGCAAAAAAGCTCGGCCTTTCTGTACATGACAAACCATCCTCTGCATGCCTATCCTCGAGGATACCCTATGGCATAGAGATTACTACCGAAAACCTGAAGAGGGTCGAGCTGGCAGAGGACTACTTGAAGGGCCTCGGGCTGAAACAGGTAAGGGTCAGGGACCATATGGGCATCGCGCGCATAGAGGTGGAGGATTTCAATGCATTCATGAAACTAGACTTCGACGAAGTGGATAGAAAAATAAGGTCATTAAGCTTTGATTATGTGACCCTTGACCTGAAAGGCTACCGGGCAGGGAGCATGAACGAGGTGCTGGACCTATGAAAAAGATCCTGAAGGATTTGAAAGAAGGGAGGATAAGCGCGGAGGAGGCCGAGAAACTCATCGCAGAATATCTAAGCGTGGGCGACTTCTGCAAATTCGATTTCTCAAGGGAGCACAGGAGGGGGGTCCCTGAGATCGTCCTCGGCGAGGGGAAGGAAGAAAGACACCTCCTCGAGATAGCCAAGCGGGTTTATGAGAAAAAAGGGGGCGTCATAATCACCCGCATTGATAAAAAAATCGTGCCGATGCTGGAAAAAATCGGCCCCTGTCGTTACAATGCGCTGGGCAAAGTAGCGATTATCGGAAAATTGAGAACCGAGAGGAAGGGGGTGGTTGGCATACTGACTGCAGGCACTTCCGACATACAAGTGGCCGAAGAGGCCGGTATAATCGCGGAGGAGATGGGGTGCAAGGTAATAAAATCATACGATGTCGGCGTCTCCGGAATACATAGGCTCTACCCCGCCATAAAAGAGATGAAGGAGAGGGGTGCCGGGGCGATAATCGTCGTGGCAGGAATGGAGGGGGCCCTGCCATCTGTGGTCTCCGGCCTAGTGGATATCCTGGTCATTGGAGTACCGACATCCAACGGCTACGGCTACGGCGGCAAAGGCGAGGCGGCGTTGATGGCGATGCTGCAATCATGCTCGCCAGGAGTCGTGGTCGTCAATATAGACAATGGCGTAGGCGCGGCTATAGCTGCGTCAATAGTCGCAAAAAACAGGTTATGATGCTTTAACACTTGTTGCCCCAGCAGTTCTGTACCAGCATTATGTCGCTAAGCCCTATGTTCTTGTCACCATCCACGTCCAATTTGGGGTCCCAATCCTTCTCACCTTCTCTAATGCCGAGGTATAGGTTGATAAGCTGCACGTCATCCATGCCCACGATCTTGTTCCCGCTCAAGTCCACGTTCGGGTTTTTACACTTGCCAGAGTCGCAGATATCGGCCGTACAGCCATCCCCATCAGAGCACTCGTCATTGTAACTGCAAAAAGACCCGGTTATCTGATTGTATGGGGATGCGCCAGCAACTGTCTGGGAGATCTCGGTTCTTGGCCTTGTAGGGCCCTGGGAAAGCAGAAGCAGGCCAAGAATAAGTATTATCGCTATCACAATAACGAATACATTCTCCATGGACATATCAGCCTTCCCCTTCTTAGCCATAATTATAGCTTTAGGTTTAATTGAACGTTCAATAAAAAGGTTTGCCACTGGAACTTTTTATCCATAGCTTTTCAAAAATAAGCGCGCCTCGGTGGCTCAGTCTGGTAGAGCGGCAGACTTGTAGGCTTCTTCAGAATTTAAGGGGCCAAGTCATCTGCATGTCGTGGGTTCAAATCCCACCCGAGGCTTTTTACTCAATCTTCGAATACTTCAGCAAAAGCGAGTTGGTTACGACTGAAACAGAGCTCATCGCCATCGCGCCTCCGGCTATTATCGGGCTCAACAGCCAGCCCGTCCAGAAATAGAACACGCCTGCTGCGAGCGGGATGCCGACAACGTTATAAAAAAGCGCCCAGAACATGTTCTGCTTTATCTTGCCCATGGTGGCCTTGCTTAGCTTCACTGCCTTCACTACGTCCATCGGGTCGTTCTTCATCAGGACAACCCCGCCAGTCTCCATGGCCACGTCAGTACCGGAGGCCATGACTATCCCTACCTCGGCCTGGGCAAGAGCAGGCGCATCGTTTATACCATCGCCTATCATGGCTACTTTCTTCCCATCCTGCTGCAGCCTCTTCACATAATTGGCCTTGTCCTCGGGCAATACCTCGGCGAATACCTTTGTTATGCCGACTTCCTTGCCAACAGCCTCGGCGGTCCTTTTGTTGTCTCCTGAGATCATGTAAGTATCCACCCCCATCCCCTGCAACGCTTCTATGGCCTTCCTGGAGCTCTGTTTCGGCAAGTCTGCGATCGCAACAAGGCCTGCTGGTCTCCTGTCCACAGCTAGGATGACGACTGTTTTGCCTTCGTTCTCGAGCGATTGCAGCTTCCCCTCGAACTCACCGAAATCGACCTTGAAATCGCTCATCAGTTTCCTGTTCCCCAGCAGTATCTGCTTCCCGTTTAAGGAACAGACGACCCCGTGCCCGGGAATCGCTTTGAAATCCTTGACGGCGTGCGGTTTGATGCCTTCTTCCTCGGCCTTGCGTATCACCGCATCCGCCAGAGGGTGCTCCGACGAGGCCTCTATGCTTGCCGCGAAGAATAACAAATCCTTCTGGTCCCTCTTGTCCAACGATAGTATATCAGTGACAGAAGGCTTGCCCTCTGTAAGGGTCCCTGTCTTGTCGAATATTATGGCATCCACCTTCTGGAGGGTCTCAAGCGCTTCACCACTCTTTATGAGAACGCCTTTCTGCGCGCCCCTCCCGACGCCTACCATTATCGCAGTCGGCGTAGCAAGCCCCAGCGCGCATGGGCATGATATCACCAGGACTGAAACCCCGGCGACAAGGGCGAAATATATTGGCTGTCCAATAAATAGGTACCAGACTACGAATGTAGCCAACGCAATCAAGATCACAGCAGGGACAAAGTAGCTGGAGACCACATCCGCGAACCTCTGTATAGGCGCGCGCGAACCCTGGGCATCTTGGACCAGCTTGATTATGTGCGCAAGGACTGTATCGCTGCCTATCTTGGTCGCCTTGAACAGGAAAGACCCGTGGTGGTTGAACGTAGAGCCGAAGACCTTGCTGCCCGCAGTCTTCTCCACGGGTATGCTCTCGCCAGTTATCATGGATTCGTCAACGCTGCTGGAGCCATCAGTAACGACGCCATCAACCGGCACTTTCTCGCCGGGCTTTACCCGGATTATGTCGCCGACCTGCACCTCTTCCACCGGGATTTGGACCTCTTTGCCGTTCCTTAAGACCCAGGCCTTCTTTGGCGACAGGTCCATCAGCTTCTTTATCGCCTCGGAGGTTTTCCCCTTGGCTTTTGCCTCCAGATACTTTCCAAGGAGAACGAAGGTTATCAAGGCAGCCGATGTCTCGAAATACTGCTCCATCCCGCCCGCCAGCATCACATAGACGCTGTAGAAGTAAGCGGTAGTTGTGCCCACTACCACCAACGTGTCCATATTGGAGGTCTTGTTCTTGAGGGCGGCCCACGCCCCTTTGTAGAACCTAAGACCGGATATGAACTGGATGGGTGTGGCCAGCAAAAAGAGGATGTAAACACGATAGGGTAGTTCCATGAAAACCATGCCCAGAAGAACCGCCGGGACTGCAAGGGCCACTGAAAAGAACAGAAGCCTTCTTGTTTTTCTAAGCTCCTCGACCTTCTCGAGCTCCAGAAGTTTTTGATCGGCTTCGCCAAAGAAAGAGGCACCGTAACCTTTATTTTTTATGGCATCTACGAGTGCTTGTTCATTTGTCTTCTTTTCGTCGAATTCCACTGATGCTATCTCAGTAGACAGATTGACATCTGCCTTTGATACTCCGTCAGTCTTCATCAGCGCGCGCTCTACTGTCTTGACGCAGGCTGCGCAGTGCATCCCCTTTACATTAAGTTTCGTCTCAGCCAATTAGCCCTCCACAGTGTAGCCAGCCTCGTTCTCTATGTGGCTCTTAAGCTTATTAGAGTCGATCTTCTTTTCGTCGTAATCCACGTCTACTGTTCCCTTTGTAAAGTCCGCCTTGACGTTCTTTACCGCGTCCTCCTCACCCAGGATATCCTCTATCAGCATATTACAGCTCTTGCAGTGCATCCCGGCAACCCTGAATTTTATCTTGGCCATCTTTATTATTCTAGCAATATTGTTATTATTCTAACGATATCGTAGTTAAACATGGGGTTTAACTTTAAACCACGTTAACCTCGCCGAATATCATCGCCATCCAGCACGAGAACTGGTACTTCCCGGGCTTTGCCGGCGTGAAAAAAACCTCCTTCGTCTCGCCTGTTTCCACAGGCACATCTATCCCGAACTCCGGGAATATCACTTCGTTGGAACATCCGGTGACGCGCTCGCCTATTATTGTCCATTTAACGGGCTTGCCAGCCTCCACCGTGAACGTGTTCGGGACGAAATCGTTTCCTATAATCCTCATTGTCATCTCTTGGTACTCACTGGTTTCAAGGAGCTGGTACTGCTCCTGCACAGTAAGATTCATTGTTGGGGCCACTGGTATGTTGGCCAGCACCACACCCCTGTTTAGCATCACTACCGCCAAGACCAAAACAAGCACGCCAGAGTACCTAAGAAAATTCTTAGACAATATGCTCGAGAGCTTTGCTACTGCGGATCCATACAGGAACATCAGTGGAATCGTACCTATGCCAAAGACCGCCATGGCCAGCGCACCGTCGACGGCGCTCCCCAAGAGTGGGACATATGCGAATAGGACTATATAGACCATCCCACATGGCACGAACCCGTTCAAGAGGCCCAATACAAAAGGCCCCCTATTGCCCTTGGAACCCTTGGCCACAAGCGCGCGCAAAGGGTTCTTGAGACCACCGAGGTTCAACCCCCTGAAGATTGTCAGGACCCCAAGTAGGTTCAAACCCAGTAAGATCATGACGAAGCTAGCGAGTATTATGAGCAGCCCTTGGGTCTGGAATCCTATGGCCACCAGGGACCCTAAAAATCCGACTACCAAGCCCAGCGCAGAGTAGGTTATGACCCTACCTATGTTGTAGGCAAGATGTGGCAGGGGGTTGTACCTCCCCTGAGCCAACCCCGTAGAGTAAGAGAGTACGAACCCCCCGCACATGCCCAAACAATGGAACCCAGTCAACAACCCGAAAACAAAAACTAGCCCTAAAGAGGCGCCCGTAAGTATATCCGGATCGAAGCCGATACTGTTGGATACGCTCAATACAATAATGACAATGACGGAAAGCCCGGCCAAAACCGCAAGGTTCTTAATCCGTTGCTTTCTCTTGTATCCCTCATCGACAATGGATGCCTTGTAACCCCTTTTCCTTATGGTGTCGATTATCTCTTCTTCTGATGTCTTCTCCTGGTCGTAGGAGATGCCCGCTGTGCCGTTCTTGTAGCTTATGCCCGCCTTAAACACTCCATCCACATTGTCCAGCGCCCTGCCCAGTATCTTCTCACAGCTGTGGCATACCATACCCGAGACAGCAAGATCTATATGCCTCTTGTTTGTCTTAGCCAGAGAGATGCCACAATAAGGGCAAACCTTGGCAGTCTGGGATATCCCTTTCCCACATTCCCTGCAGAATCTGTTTTCGTTCATCAATTCTCCAGCCGATTATGTTCTTCTTAACCGTTCCTTTTAACCTCCGCAGCCACCGCCGCCAACGCCGCATGTGGCACCTGACGAAACGGTTGAAGTCTCTACTGCAGCAGACCCTGAAGAGGGTGCATCGGACACCTCACTGGCCGGATAGCCGTAGTCGGTGATGGTGTCCAATATTGTCTTCTTGTCCACTACCTGCGGGTCGTAGACGAACTCACCGGACCTGCTGGCGAGACTTACAGCCACCGACTTCACGCCGGAAAGGGCTGAAACCTTTCTTTCGATCCCGGCTACACAACCGCCGCATGTCATGCCTTGTATTGAGGCTGTAAGCTTCTTTAGTTCACCGGAGCCTGCAGCCTGGGGCGTCGGGTCGTTATCTAGAGTACTCAATGTTGTTGTTTGTCCGTCTGTTGAAGCCAATGCGGCTGTAGAAGTACCGCCCTGGTTCAGCAGGAACGAAACCGCCACTACGGCTAAAACGACCACCAGCCCGACCATGACATGCCTGCCATGGGCGCCCAAGGGCTTGGATGCTGGAGTAGACACTTTAGCCTTGCCCTTTGTCATCAACTCCCCACACTCTTCACAGAACTTAAAACCCTCTCCGACATTTGTTCCACAATTTTTGCATTTCACCATTTTTGCCTCCTGGGGCCACAAGCCCCGATTATGAGATGGTTATATCTGCAGTGTTACAACTGGTATATGTTTGTATGAAACTAGTTTCAGTGGGGTCGAAACTTTGAACCTGCCCAGTCTAGGACCTCTCAAAAGCCCGGTGGGGGCAGCCGATTACACAAAAGGAGCATCACGTGGTTCAGCACACTCCCCAGAGCCCACACCCGGGGCATTGAAGCCTTTTTGTGATATGGCCCCCTGAGGGCAGCGCTTTATCATGGGGCAAGGATGGTCCTGCGGGCACAAGGACGGATTGACTCTTATCATCCTACCCTCATTTGTTCTTCAAAACCACTGCGTTGCTCATGCCCCTTCTCCTCCGTTCCAGCAGATTCCTGGCCTCTAGTCTGTCCAATATCCGGCTGACCTTTACCTTCGGCATCTCGCTTTTTTCAACAAGGTCGCTCTGGAACATGACGCCGTCCGAAGAGGCCAAAAGCTCGTATATCCTCTTTTCCTCACCGTTCAATGAGGAGATGACCTTCCTCCAGTTGTCCGCTGACTCGGATTTAAGCTTCGAGGAGCGGAAGTCTGAGAAAATCAGGTAAGCGCCGGCGATTGCCAAGACCGCTGATACCGTATAGCCCAGGTATATCTCGATCGGCAACGTGTTCACGCTGTGGGGGCAGAACCCGCCGACCTCGTCTGCGCCGCAGTCACACTCGGCATTGTTCAGTTCCATTATCCTGCCGCCTATTGAATTTATCAAAAGGGCCAAGATTACGGCTACTACGATAAGGCCTGAGCCGATTAGTGTATTCCTTGCGAATTTCATATTAATATTCCCGACTTTTCGAATTTAAGGGGGGGTTTTAACATACAACATCTACAAGACGCCGAATTCCCAGCCTATGCCCCTCTTCAATGCCGATTCATAAACATGGTTCGCCAAGGAGATGTCCTGTATGGAGAGGCCCGTAGAGTCAAAGACTGTTATCTCGTCACCCGTCCGGCCCTTCTTCTTGCCTATGACTATGTCACCCAGGGTGGAGTAGATATCCTCCCTTGTTATGATGCCCTTCTCCAAAGGCACGTTAATCTCGCCGGAGTGCGACGCCTGCTCCCAGTCATCGATGACGAGTTTCGCATCCTTGAGTATCCGCGGGTCCAGCTCCTCCTTCCCCTTTGCGTCGGCCCCTATGGCGTTTATATGCGTCCCGGCCCTTATCCACTCCCTTTTGACGATGGGCGTCCTGACGGGGGTTATTGTGCTCAATATCTCATTCGAGCAGACCTGCTTCAGGTCTCCTTTCCTTATGGCAATCCCGAGCCCCTTCATCTCCTTCGCAAGGTTCTCCACCGCCCCGTCGCGAACATCTGACACCAAAATCTCGTCCAGGTCCCTGACTACCGAGATTGCCTTTATCTGCTGCTTCGATTGCACACCCGCACCCACGACGCCGAGGCTGCTACCCTCCTCTTTGGCCAGGTACTTGGTCGCGATTGCCGCAGCTGCCCCTGTCCTCAGGGAGGTTATATACGTCCCGTCCATCATCGATATGGGCTCTCCGGTCTTTGGGTCGTTGAGCACTATGACGGCCATTACCGTTGGGAGGCCCTTGTTCCTTGTATGGACGTTCACGATCTTGGTCCCTGCGATGTCGGCCCTGGCAAGATAACTGGGCATTATCCTCAAGTCGCCCTCATGCCGCTCAAAGTTAAGATACTGCTTTGGGGGCATCTGGACCGTCCCATATGCGTATTCCTTAAACGCCCCTTCGACTATGTCGATTATCTTGCCAAAATCCTCGAGCGGAAGAAGCCCCTCGACGTCGGATCTCTTAAGAAGTAGCATTTTGCCCGTATAATTTCAAGGCACCATATTAAAAATGTCTGGGCCCTCGATTTTTATAGATTTTTACGCTAAATAGCTAACTCCTTCTTGTGAGGCTAAAATGGAACAGACAAAGATAATTCTTGACGAAAACGAGATCCCGAAGAAATGGTATAACATCGCTGCCGACTTGCCGAC
>JAFGQM010000029.1 GCA_016935655.1 Candidatus Altarchaeota archaeon
CGGTGTGTCCTGGATGTTTAAGAGAGATATAATTTTATGGAGTGTTGCCGAAGACCCATCTCAAGACCGCATCCATCTCTTTTGATAGCTTCTCTTTACTCTTTTTGTCCAGGGTTTTTTTGGGTTGTCTCATCCTGCCCCTTTGCCTTATGGCCTCGATGGCTTGAGGAGTGGAGAGGAATCTGATTGCATTGAAGACCTCCCTGTCTACTGTGTTTTTCTTATATTCGGATACGGTGGAATTGAAATACGTGGGGGGTACTACATGCCCGCCGTTTCTGTAGTCCCACCCGTGTTTTTGTCTGAAGTCCCAGACAAGGCCTGATAATGCCTCATGGCTGCGCGCCACGGCCACAAGCCTGTCCCTCTTGGACCTTTTTGACATTATCCCCCTAAGGTCGGACAAGACCGAGTTTGGGTTTCTGTTGGGCCTAGCAAATTTTTTGGTCCTTCTTGCCATTTTTCTGTTAGGAACTGGAATATCTATGCTTCTCTTTATATATTATTCGCACAAAAGCATTGTTGAGGATGGAAAAAATCGAGGTCAGGCAAACAGAACCGTATGTGTGGGAGGTCCCGAAGAAGGGGGACATGCTAGTCCCGGGAAGGATCTACGGGGACGAGGGTATAATAGGACACCTGCTGCAGGACGTTGAGAAGGGCAAGGAGTGGAACGCCCTTGTCCAGATAGTCAACGTCGCCTGCCTGCCTGGCATACAGAAGGCCTCGTTCGCCATGAGTGATGTCCATCCCGGGTACGGGTTCCCTATAGGCGGCGTGGGGGCGTTTGATACTGAAACTGGCGTGATAAGTGTAGCGGGCGTTGGATTCGATGTAAATTGTTTATCCGGCGATTCAAAAATCCTCCATGAACACGGCTATACAAAAAGTATAAAAGAGTTTAAGGGCGATTTCTATAAGCAAAGGATAAAATCTACCAATCCTACTCGTAAGATAACTGACACAAGCATAGAAGCTTTTATGCAAATCTCACCCAAGAAACCTGTGTACGAAGTTGAAACTGAGTCGGGCCGTAAAATCGTCGCAACTGCGGACCATCCGTTTTTTACTTTTAAAGGGATGGTCCCATTGCATGAACTGAAGGATGAAGCTATTTCTGTATACCCATTCGAAGGGGTTGGATATGAGAAACCAAGTGACGACATAATAGTGTCTAAGGAAGACATACTGGCATTGCCACTAAAAAAAGACCTTACCCAGACAGTAGAAGAACTGGATAAAAGAGGGCTCTTACCACTAAAGGTTAATAGTGATAAACTACCATATCTCCTTAAACTAATGGGTTTCGTCTATGGAGATGGATGCATGTATTTCACCAAGGGGAAAGGTTCTGTTTGGTTCTATGGCGATGAAGCTGATTTAGAGGATATACAAGAGGACATAAAAAAATTGGGTTTCAAAGCATCAAAAATATACTATAGAAACAGAAAGCATTCTATTGATACTATGTACGGTACAGTTAGATTTAGGAGGGTAGAAAAAAGTATTAAAACTACCAGTAGTTCATTGGTTGCGCTTCTATGGGCCTTGGGTGTTCCTATTGGGAACAAAACTATACAGAACTATACATTGCCTAAATGGTTTCTCAGAGGTACGAAGTGGCAAAAGAGATTATTCTTAGCATCCTTCTTAGGGGCTGAATTAAGTGCTCCAAAAACAGTGACTGGACACTATTATAATTTCTGCGAGCCGATTCTATCGATGAACAAGAGGGAAAAAAATGTAAAAAGTGGGGAAATGTTCCTGCGCCAAATCAAATCATTACTCGGGGAATTTGAGGTTAAGTCAAAAATTATTGGAAAGCGACTCGAATATAAAAACAAAAAGGACGAAATATCTATTAGACTCAGACTTCAAATAAGCTCCTCTCCTGAAAATTTGATAATGTTATGGGGTAGAGTTGGCTTTGAGTATAACAGGAGAAAAAGAGCTTTGGCTTGTGCGGCGATTCAGTATCTTAGAATTAAGAATAAAGCAATTAAGATGAGGGAAAATTCGATTAAAGAGGCCCTAAGGCTGAGGAAACTGGATTATGCACCATCCAAGATTTATGAACTGGTAGTGGGCGAATATGTAAACAGAAGGTTTGTTGAAAGAACACTTTTTGAAGGTAGGAAAACCTCTTCTAGGATAGCATCCAACTTTATAAAATTTAAGGACTTTTTGAAAACTACTACACACGGCCTAGGCCAAACTGGCCAAGTTTGGGATAAAATCGTGTCGAAGAAGAAAATTGAGTTTAAAGATTACGTTTATGATTTTGCAGTTACCAGCAAGTTCCACAATTTTATCGCAAATTGTTTTGTAGTCTCAAACTGCGGCGTCAGGACCCTGAGGACGAATCTGGAAAAAAAGGACATAGAAAAAAACAAGGAGAGGGTAGCTGACACTCTGTTCAAGGTCATACCGGCCGGTCTGGGGTCGACCGGGGACATCAGACTTTCCGTGGACCAGATAGACGAGGTCCTGGTGAAGGGGGCCGAGTACGCCGTAAATACTGGTTACGGGTTTAAGGAGGATCTGGAGTATACTGAAGAGAACGGGAAGGTCGCCAATGCGAGACCAGAGAACGTCAGCAGGGAGGCGAAGCAGAGACAGTTCAAGCAGGTGGGCACCCTGGGCAGTGGGAACCATTACCTTGAGGTCCAGTATGTCGAGCAGATATTCGATGAAGAGGTAGCAAAGGCGTACGGTCTGTTCAAGGACCAAGTGCTGGTCTCCATCCACTGTGGTAGCAGGGCGCTGGGGCACCAGATAGGCACCGATTACCTGAAGACCCTCGAGGCTGCAAGCAAGAAGTATGGAATCCCAATAAGGGAAAGAGAACTTGTTTGCGCGCCGTTCAAGAGCGAAGAGGGCCAGAAATATTTCACTGCTGTGAACTGCGGGATAAATTGCGCGTTTGCAAACAGGCAGGCACTGACGCAGCTGACTCGGAGGGGTTTAGAGCAGGCAATAGGCATTGATGAAAAAGAGGTTAAGGTTTTATATGACATAGGCCACAACACGGCGAAGCTGGAGAGACATGATGTTGACGGAAAGGAAAAGGAGCTCATAGTCCTAAGGAAGGGGAGCACGCGCGCATTCGGGCCGGGTGTGGACGGCGTCCCGAAGGCCTACAAGAAGGTGGGCCAGCCCGTGCTTGTCGGCGGGACCATGGGGACTGCTTCATACATACTCCACGGGACTGAGAAAGGGATGAAAGACACCTTTGGCTCAGCCTGCCACGGGGCGGGGAGGAGGATGTCCAGGGAGCAGGCCAAGAGGGAATGGAGGGGTGATAGGGTGGTGCAGGAGCTGGCTAAAAGGGGCATAATAATCAAGGGGCACAGCCCGGCAGGTGTGGCTGAGGAGGCGCCCGGTGCATACAAGGATGTGACTGAGGTCGTGGATGTGATGCACAACTCTGGCATCGCAAGGAAGGTCGCATTCCTTAGACCTATGATTTCTATAAAGGGATGAGAATGGACGTCAGGGACAACATCATCAAGATTCTCGATGAAGCGGGCATAGAATACAAGCTGATGGAGCATGGACATATACACACAAGCAGGGATGCCTCTGCCGTAAGGGGCTGTCATCTGTCCCAGTGCACTAAATCTATGATTTTCAAAACGAATGACGAGCAGTTTATTCTGGCCATATGCCCAGGCGACAAGAAAGTCGACATCAAAAGAATCGGCGAGCTGGAGGGCAAGAGGAACCTGAGGCTCGCGTCTCCGGAAGAAGTGGAAAAATACGCCGGCTGCCTGGTCGGCTCTGTCGGGCCTTTCGGCATGAAGACGAAATTCAAGACCTATATGGACAAGGATGTCTTGAAGAACGAGCATGCCTTTTTCTCCATAGGCAACCATAATGAGTCCATCGAAATGAGGTCCTCCGACCTCGTTAAAATAGTGAATCCAATATTAATCTAAGATGGAAGACTGGATAATACTCGGGATAATAGCCTCGTTGTGCTTCGGTGCGTCCGCGGTAGTGGGCAAGGTCGCTCTCAGCAAGGAATATCTTGGCGTCCCAGTGGGGATTGCTGCCGTCTTCAGCCTTATCGGGATAGCGGTAGTCTTCGGGATGTTCTACCTGATCGTGCCAAAGGTGGCTGAGGCGCCCCTGACGAATCTGGGGATTTTGGCTGCCTTGGGCATCGGCCTTCTCTGGGCGACGGGACAGGTGGCCATCTACTATGCGCTCTCCAAGGGCGCAGAAGTATCTAGACTGACACCCATATTCAACACCAACACCCTTGTGGCTATCTTCCTCGCCATGATACTGCTGCATGAGCTGCCAAACGCAGGCGACGCTGTCAGGGTGGTAATCGGCGCGATTATGATAATAACGGGTGCGATTATGGTCATCATATGATTTTTCTAACTTCTGCAGAAAATATAGGGAAATGACTTCTGAACCTCTGGTGTACATAGACGGGAAGTTTTACCCTAAGGGGGATGCAAAGATATCGGTCTTCGACCACGGCCTGCTTTACGGCGACGGCGTCTTCGAGGGCATAAGGTGCTACAACGGCGTTGTTTTCCGCCTGAAGCAGCACATAGACCGCCTGTATAGCAGCGCGCAGTACATAAACCTCAGGATACCCGTTTCAAAAGAGGAGATGGGCAAGATAGTCTGCGACACAATCAGGAAGAACGGGCAGAAGGACGCATATGTCAGGCTTGTCGTGACAAGGGGCTTTGGGGACCTGGGACTGGATCCGAGAAAGTGCCCGAAGCCGACTACTATATGCATATCGCAGCAGTTCGACCCCCTATACGGGGACATGTACGACAAGGGCATCAGCATAGTCAGCGTCGGCGCGAGGAGGATAGCCCCGGATTCGTTTGACGTCAAGGCCAAAACCTTGAATTACCTGAACAACATTCTGGCCAAGATACAGGCCAATCTAGCGGGCTGCGACGAGGCCTTGATGATGAACAACCTCGGCTACGCCTGCGAAGGGACCGGGGACAACTTTTTCATAGTCAAGGACGGGAAGATTTACACGCCTCCAACAGAGGCAGGGGTCCTGAGGGGGATAACGAGGCAGGTCGTCTTCGAGATAGCCGACAAATTGAGGACAAGGTACACTGAGAAGAATTTGACGCTCTTTGACGTTTATACCGCAGACGAGGCCTTCATGACCGGGACAGCGGCAGAGATAATACCCATAATATGCGTGGACGACCGCACCATAGGCGACGGGAAACCCGGCGCCATAACAAAGAGATTGATGGCTGAATTCGTCAAGATCAGAGAGAAGGATGGAACAAAAGTCTGAAAAGATAATACATTGGATCAGGGGGTTGCCAGATCCCCTGCATGTCGAGCTGAAAGACGACCACAAGAGGCTGTTCCATATGACGTGGGTGGGGGTAACGATCGTGCTGATACTGTTGTTGGCCGTGGTGGTATTGCTCGTGGGCTGGCCTGGCGGCCCTATCAACGATGTCACGATAATCGCGCTTTTGGCGATATTGCTATGCTGGATCCTTATCGAACGGTCCAGAATTGAGATAAAAGAGGCCAAACCCGAGAAAACGAAGAAGGTAAAAAAGCCAAAGAAAGGCTAGAATCCCTCATCCTGCCTATATGTTTTGCCCAGCTTCAGGCAGATCTCCGCCTTTGCCAGCTCCCTGCCCAGGTAGTTAGCATGGCTCAAGTCCGAGACCAGGCCGCGCTTTATTATCTCCTTTGAGATGTCCTCGGCGTTTGCACCTTCAAGAATGGTTTCATACCCCCTCCTAAAGAGCGCAGCGATTATCCTTTTCTTTTTGAAGTCGACGAATATGTGGAAGCAGCCCTTTGGGTCGATCTTGAATTCCTCGCTTGAAGGCCTGACTGATTCTGCGCGCGCAAGTTGTGGTTGGTAGGCATCAGTCTTGCTCTTTGCTAAAAATGCGTCTATGCCCAGGTCCTTGGGAAGGGCCTTCTTGAAGTCTGCCAGGAAGTTCAAATCCAGGCTTCTCCTCAGTTCGCTCACAGCGTTCCTGGTTTTCACGCTGTTCTCGGTGGTCAGAAGGAATGACACGCCCAGCTCGACTGCCGCGGAGGCTAGTAGTGCGTTCATGCCCGGGGAGTCGGCATCCATGAGCTCGGTCATGTTCCCGACGCCCATCATCAGCGCTGTTCCAGGCTCGGCTTCCTTAAACTTCAGATAGCTGCCGAGGGAGGAGACTGTGTTGAAAGGTGGCTCCAATATAGGATCTGCCACGAGTTTTCTGAAACCAAGCTTCTTAGCTTTTTCCAGGTTTTCCGAGAGCGAGGTTAACTTCTGTTTTGGGACTGCGCCCGTGGAAGGCGAACCCGGGAGGACCACGTATGCCACTCCCTCCGTTGCTTTGACCCTGCCCATGTTTGCAGAGTCCAAGCTGAGGACCATGTCGGCGCCTGCGTCAATGCCCGCGTTTATCTCGTCGGGATTTAAGGAATCTATGCTCACCGGAGCCTCCAGCTCATTTTTCAGTTTTTTGATGATCTCTGGGATATTTTGGAGGTCGTCCTCGCCGGAGATGCAGCCGACGTCAATGATGTCTGCTCCGGATTTGAGATAGTACCGTGCTCGCGCAAGGTTTTCCTCCAGCGAGAGTCGGGGAGCATCGACGATCTCCGCTATTATCTTGGGCGGGAAGCCGGGGCCTACTTTCAAATTCCCTACCTTGAATTTCTCTTTTCTTTGTTCGACAATCCCCGATGCCTCTTTTAAATCCTCTTCCCCCTTTTTCAATAAAAGTAAATCTGCAGGCTCAGTCTTGGAGAGCTCCAGGCCTTTCCCCAGGACTTCTTCCAGGTCAGAAACATGGCGTGGGCCCTTAAAACATTGGACACCCAATATTTGCTCTATTTTCCTCAGATCCAGCCTGGCAGAGCCAGGAAAAATGATCCTGCCGTATGCGCGCAAGTCCGGTTTTTTCAGGCTTTCCAAAACTGTTTTCTCGGCAATGAACAGGGCGACGGAGACCGGCAGGACCTGTACGTCTGCATCAAACCTGCCCGCAACCTTCCTGACGGCGGCTTCTGCAAGTTTTCCTGTGACAAGGAGTGTTTTTATCATTCAGAGTGCCCAAACAATTATTTTTCGGTTGAGTGTTAAATATCAGTTTAATATCTCTATTTCTTCATTATTTCTCAATAATATCATGGCTTCTGACGAATTCTACATGCATAAGGCCCTAGAGCTGGCCGAGAAAGGGGTTGGGGATACGAGCCCGAACCCTGCTGTCGGGTGCGTTATTGTCAAAGGCGATAAAATCGTCGGGCAGGGCTACCATGAGAAGGCCGGGCTGCCCCACGCGGAGGTCAACGCGCTTAAGGAGGCCGGGGAAAATGCAAATGGTGCGACCCTGTATGTCACGCTCGAGCCCTGCGCGCACTATGGAAGGACGCCCCCATGCACGGAGGCTATAAAGCTAGCTGGGGTGAAAAAAGTGGTCGCGGCGGTCATAGACCCGAACCCTCTAGTGTCGGGCAGGGGGGTGGCAGAGCTCGTAAACTCAGGTATCAAAGTCAAAACCGGGATTCTGGAAGAGGAGGCCAGGAGAATAAACGAATCCTACGCAAAGTTCATAACCACTAAGATGCCTTTTGTCATCGCAAAAGCCGGGATGAGCATAGACGGCAAGATAGCCACCAGGACGGGGGAGTCCAGGTGGATAACCGGCGAGGAGGCCAGGGAGTACGTTCATGGGTTAAGGAGCAGAGTAGACGCTATCGTGGTCGGGCTCGGGACAGTGTTGAAGGACGACCCTGAGCTGACTGCAAGGCCTGCCGGCGGGAAGGGGAAGAATCCGAAAAGGGTAGTGGTCGACACCGAACTCAGGATTTCGAAAAAATCACGGGTCCTGGACAAAGAGGCGGGGACTATAATCGCCACCACGAAAAAGGCCAGCAAAAGCAGGATAGATGAGTTTGAGGGCATAGGGATCAAGGTCATTGTAGTGGGCGAGAAAGATGGTGGAGTGGACCTCAAAGAGCTCGTGACCGAGCTAGGCAAGATGGAGGTTACCTCATTGCTGATAGAGGGCGGCGGCGAAGTGCACGCTTCAGCCCTGAAGGCAGGCATAGTGGACAAGGTTTTATTTTTCATAGCCCCAAAGATTATAGGAGGAAGGGACTCGGTTAATGTAGTTGGCGGCCAGGGTATAGATTCCTTAAAAGACGCAATCAAGATTGCAGACTCTAAGATAACCAAGATGGGGGATGACTATCTGTTCGAAGGCTACATAAAAAATGTTTGACTCGATTGAAGAGGCGATAGGGGACATAAATAAGGGCAAGATGGTGGTTGTAGTAGACGACGAGGACAGGGAGAACGAGGGCGATCTTGTAATGGCCGCAGAAAAGGTGACCCCAGAGGCGATAAACTTCATGAGCAAACACGGCAGGGGGCTAGTCTGCCTGCCCATGACCGGGGAACGGCTGGACGAGCTGCACATACATACGATGGTGGCCGACAACACGGACAAGAAAGGAACTGCCTTTACGGTTTCCATAGATGCGCGCGAGGGGACATCCACAGGAATCTCAGCCCATGACAGGGCGTTGACTATAAAAAAGGCGATAGACCCGAAAGCTACCTCCAAGGATTTCACCCGGCCAGGCCATGTGTTCCCGCTGAGGGTAAAGGAGCGCGGGGTCCTAAGACGGGCTGGGCATACGGAGGCCGCGGTTGATTTAGCCAGGCTGGCTGGTCTGTATCCGGCTGGGGTAATATGCGAGATAATGAATGAAGACGGGACAATGGCTAGAGTGCCGGAACTCAGGGAATTCGTGAAAAAGCACAATCTGAAACTGATTACGATAAAGGACCTGATACACTACAGGCTGAAAAACGAGAAACTTGTTAAGAGGATTAGCGAGGCAAGACTGCCTACTAAATACGGTGAATTCAAGATTATTGTCTATGAGTCAACGCCGGAACAAAAGACGCATGTGGCGTTGGTCAAAGGGAACATAGCAGACAAAAAGGACGTCCTGGTAAGGGTGCATTCAGAATGTCTAACGGGGGATATATTCAAGTCCCTGCGCTGCGACTGCGGTGACCAGCTGGAGCGCGCGCTTGAGCTCATCAGCAAGGAGGGCCAGGGGGTATTCCTGTATATGAGGCAGGAGGGTAGGGGCATAGGCCTGGAGAACAAGATAAAGGCATATGCCCTTCAGGAAAAAGGGTTGGACACTGTAGAGGCTAATGAAGCCTTGGGCTTCAAGGCGGATCTGAGGGATTATGGCATCGGAGCGCAGATACTTGCCGACCTGGGGCTATCCAGCATAAGGTTGCTCACAAACAACCCGAAAAAGATCGTGGGACTGGAGGGCTATGGTTTGGGGATTGTTGAACGGGTACCACTGTTCATAAAACCGCGTAAGGAAAACAGGAGATATATAAAGACTAAGATAACCAAATTGGGGCACCTGCCAGAATAGTCAACAGCTGTCGGCCTGGAGGCTGGTTACTAAAAATCGGAAAGTCATAGGGTTCGAATAATTAGGGGGACATTTTTAATCTGTGAGCGTCAAATATTCTGCTAATTCTAACATGAAGACGATAGGTCTAGTAGACACCACGTTCGCGCGCGTGGACATGGCCTCCTTCGCAAGGAGGGAGATAGAGGAGAATTATGATAATGTGAAGATCATCTACAAAACCGTCCCGGGGATAAAGGACCTTCCAGTAGAAGCTAAGATACTCCTCGAGGGGGGCTGCGACATAGTCATGGTCTTCGGCATGCCTGGGAAGGAGCCCGTGGACAAATACTGCGCGCATGAGGCTTCCACCGGCCTCATAGACGTGCAGCTGATGACGAACAAGCACATCATCGAGGTCTTTGTGCACGAGGAGGAGGCCAAGAGCGACAAGGAGCTCTATGAGATAGCCAAGAACCGCGCGAAAAAGCATGCCAACAATGCGGTGAACCTGCTTTTATACCCAGAGAGACTTCAAAAGAATGCAGCCACTGGGAGAAGGCAGGGCAAGAAGGATATGGGTAGAGTGAATGTATAAAATGACAAAGGGAAAGACCAAGAAGGGATTCTCGGAGATGCGTCCCATGCGGCAAGGATTTTTCGCTATTGTGATAGCGTTTGCAGTCATTTGTTTCTGGCGCGGGGTGTGGGGTCTTTTAGATGAATATTTGTTCCCCTATGATTACACCCTGAGTCTTCTCATATCGATGATAATCGGGCTCGTGATACTGGGCGCCACACATTACACGGTAAGGGAGCTCACGTGATTCATTTTAATTGTTGAAAAAGTAAATTAAGGGGGTTTAATATGGCAATAAATCTTGGTTTTGTCGTGTCAGAGTTCAACTACGACATATCCAGCAAGATGCTGGAGCGCGCAAAGGAGCATGCTGGTTTTCTCGGCGTAAATGTGGTCGAGGTCGTAACAGTGTCCGGGGCTTTTGACATGCCTCTCGCAGTCAAGAAGCTGTTGAAGAGGAAGGATGTAGACGGTGTAGTTACCCTGGGTGCCATCATAAAGGGCGAGACCGACCATGACGAGGTCATAGCCTCGCAGCTCGCCAGAAAGATCACTGACTTGGCCTTGGAGTACAACAAGCCCGTCAGTCTGGGGGTAAGCGGGCCGAATGAGACGAGGGCACAGGCCACCAGCCGCATAGACGACTATCCGAAGAGGGCTGTTGAATCGGCCGTAAAGCTCATAAAAAAGTTAGGGAAATAAAATGGCGGAGAGAGAAACAAGGGAAACGTTCCTGATCGGGGAGGCTCTTATAGGGAAAGGCAATGAGGTAGCGCACATAGATTTGATGATTGGCCATAAAAACGGGCCGGTCGGCCAGGCTTTTACCAACGGTCTGACCCAGCTGTCAAAAGGCCACACCCCACTACTGGCCGTAATAAGGCCGAACATTATCCCAAAACCCGCCACCTTAGTCATACCAAAAGTCACGGTACAAAATATGGAGGATGCGGGAAAGATCTTCGGCCCGGCACAAGCGGCAGTCGCAAAGGCTGTAGCAGATGCGGTAGAGGAGGGGATCATACCCAAAGAGTATCTTGAGGATTATGTCGTTGTCACATCAGTGTTCATCCACCCTGAGGCAGAGGACTACGAAAAGATTTACCGTTATAATTACAGCGCTACAAAGCTTTCACTGAAGAGGGCCATGACAAGGTATCCTGACTTAAACAAGATAAACTTCGAGAAGGACAGGGCTACGCACCCGATAGCCGGAGTAAAGATGACAAGACTATGGAGGCCCCCCTACCTACAGGTGGCAATTGACGTAACGAATCTTGACGCCATAAGGCACGTAATCACCGAGCTTCCGCACAACGATATGATAATACTGGAGGCTGGGACGCCGTTTATAAAGGAACATGGTGTCAAGGGGATAAGGGAGATCAGAAAGATGAGGCCGGACGCCTTCATAATAGCTGACCTGAAAACACTGGACGTCGGAAAGGTGGAGGTGGACATGGCCTACGACGAAACTGCTGACGCGGTAGTTGTCGCAGGTCTCGCTAACAAGGCGACAATCGACAGCGTCATATACGAAGCGCACCGGTTGGGCATCTACGCCATCGTGGACATGATGAACGTCTCTGACCCAAAAAAGGTCTTGCACACTCTAAGCGACTTGCCTGACATGGTGAACCTGCACAGGAACATTGACGAGGAGCGGGCAGAAGGACAGTCGGGGCAGGCCACGGACTCCAGGTGGCAGCTGATAAAGGAGATCAAGAAGGACTTCCCGGACAAGAGGGTACTATTCGCGGTCGCAGGGGGGGTGGTGCCGCAGACGGCCAAGCATGCTCTCGTAAACGGCGCAGACATACTGGTCGTTGGAAGATATATCACACAGTCCAAGGACGTTGAGAGGGCTACGCGCGAGTTTTTGAACTTCTTGGGCGAAGACACTGACCTCTTCAGGGTGCACTGGGAGTAAATCAGCTTCTATTCAGAATGAAAAAGGTCTTGGTCTATCTGGATACTGCAAAGCTAGCCAATCCTTTTGATCTACTGGTCGCCTTGGACAACGGATTCGACCATGTCCTGCCCTACCAGGGTATAACCGCCGAGAACTGCGAGCAGATACTCCAAAATGCCCGTTTTCCCAGGGGCCCGGAGGGTGCAAAAAGCACTGTTTTTCTTATTGGGGGGGACCTTGAGGAGGCTGAGGGCATCTTCCAAAAGTCCAGGCAGATAATAAGGCCGCCCTTCCAGTCTTCGGTGATACTGGACCCGAATGGGGCTTGCACCACGGCCTCGGCCCTGGTGGCGAAGACAGAGAAACTGTTGGGCGGGGCAAGGGGAAGGAAGGTCACGATACTTGCAGGGACCGGGCCGATAGGCTCTATAGCCACGATATTGTTTAGGAACCTGGGTGCGCAGGTGACAATAACGTCTAGGACCAGGGAAAAGGCAACACAAGCCGCCAAGAAGCTTTCTGATGACATACGGGGGGATGTCACCGGTATGCAGGCGGCCACGCCGGAGGAGAGGATAAAGGCCTGTGAATCTGCTGATGCCATTGTCTCCACAGGGACTCTCGGTGTACAGCTACTCGACTCAGAATGCCTCAAGAAGATAAAGCCCAAGGTGGTAGTGGACGTAAATGTCGTGCCACCATACGGGATTGAGGACGTGAAGCCCGAGATGGACGGCGATGACATAAACGGCGGCATAAAGGCGTTAGGGGGACTTGGTATAGGGAAGCTTAAGAACAAGATTGAGGCAGAGCTTCTGAACAAGGCAACCAAGGACATAAGGTTCTATGATTACAACGACGCCCTGCTGATAGCCAGGGACCTAAACAAGGCCGGCTAGGATCTCCGGTATCCTGTCCTCGACGTCGAAGACCATCAAATGCGCCCCGCCAAAGCCCTCCTTTTTGGCTGCTTTTGTAATCTCGTTGGCAAGCTTTATGCCATCCTCCGGGGCGTTTATTGATTTGATTGTTTCTGGGGGGATGCTAACGCCGGGGACGTTGTTGTTGAAGTACTCCGCCATCCCCTTTGACAACAGTGGCAATACGCCCACAAGTATTTTTTCCTTGAAATTTTGCACGGCCTTGTTGTCTAAAAGGTCAAAGTCGAAGACCATCTGGGTTTGCACAAAATCCGCCCACTTCATCTTTTTCTCAAGGACTATCTGCTCGGGCTCGTTGGGCTTGCACATGGGGTTGTACGCGACGCCGGCCTTCATCTCAAAACCGGGATATTTCTTCGGCATCTCCTCCTTCACCAGGCGCGCAAAGCGTGTGGAGTCCAGATCGTAAACGGGTTTCGCATCCTTGGGGTAGTCGCCTGCAAGGCACAGGACATGGTTGACCCCGAGAAGACTCGCTCCCAGAAGGTCGTTGATTATCGCGACCTTGTTCCTGTCCCGCGCGCACATCTGCAGGACCGGCTCCATCCCCAGCTCTTTTTTGACCAAATAGGAAGCGACCAGCGCCGAGAGGTGCGGTTTTCCTAGGGGGGAATCCGTAGAGTTTATAGCATCCACATAAGGCTTGAACTTTCTCGCTTTCTCTAGGAAGGAGTCTGAGACCCCTGACGGGGGTTCGAATTCCCCAGTTATTACAAATCTCTTTCCCAAGTCGTCGACAAAGCTTTTCATCCTACCATCCTGGTCAAGACCACGGGATTCTTCTCCCACGCTGAAACGAACAGGCACTTCTTGTCGGGGTAGACCTCGCAAAGCCTGTTCTTGTAGCCGCCACACGGGCCGTTCTTCAGCATCTTCGGACATCCCTTCACTGTCTCTGGATTAACCATAGTTTAAGGTTAATTTATTAATTTGATGGTTTTAAATCACTGCAAAAATGGCCCGGAAGAAACTCAGTGGAAGTCAATTAAGGAAAAAACACCCGAGGGTCGCAGCCCTGCGAAAAAGAAAGGCGACAAGAGCCCCGAAAGGTAGGAGGACCCAGACCACGCGGAGAAAGATAAAGAGGATCAAGCTGACGCCGAATGAACAACTAATGAAGCGGATGAGGATGAGGGATAGCACGCAGAGAAAGGCCGTGGAAGCCAGAAGAAAGGGCAGAAGACTCAAGCCGAAGGAGAGGGCGGTCCTGGATGAGGCTGAGAGATTCAGGCGCAGCAAATTTGCGCCTAAAGAGGAGATGCCTCCAGACGATGTCCTAATCGAATTCGCCAAGAGGAGGGGCATGCCGGTGAGCACTGACTTCTGGGGCAAGAGGATAGCGGACAGCACTGAAAGGCTCAGATTGGCCAAGGAGTACAAGGGACGGTATGGTGTAGAGCCCGAAAAGCATAAGGAGACTCCGAGACCTCGAGTGGATTTTGATACTTAACTTAACTTCTCCTAAATGGGAATACGAAAAAGAAGGATAAAGAACAGGACTATTGTAAGGCCGCCTGCGATAGTTGCCCCCAAACCATCCCATGCCCCCTCGATGGGCGCGCAGGAACTAAGGGAGAGGGCAATGCTAGCACTTAGAAAGACGGGACAAGGAACCGCCTTTGAACACGCATTAAAGAAATTCTCACCGGAAGACCACCACTTAATTTATGAGGCAATCCTTGATTTGCCTAAAGACTCCCTAAGTACTGTAGTCCTCAATCTGTGTAGTGATCGCTCCGAGACTAGGATGGGGATGTTCCAGATGCTCCAAGCCCGAATGGTGAAGAAAAGGGGCTTAAATGAGAATCGAAATTCTACAAGATAGAAGGGTAAGCTCAAATAAACAGATTTATATCAGACTCTCTCGCCTCTTTTATGTAAGTCCCTACGGCACCGCACTCGTCTACCAGTCCGGGCTCGAAGTCCCCTAACCTGCAGCCCATGACCTCCATGGTCATCTCGCAGGCGATTATCTTCCCCCCGAGTTCCTTGAAGTCTTTGATGAGTCTTTCCAAAGAGGCCACATTGGCGCCTTTCATCCTTCTTTTCATGAAGAGCCTGCCCAGGCCGAGCATGTTCATCTTTGACAGCCCGCCGCCGGAGAGTTTGCCTTTCTTCAGCCGCTCCAAACCCCAGAAGGTGAAGTAGATGGAGCACTCCATGCCCATGGAGAGAACGCCGTTGCCTATTATCAGCGCGCTGTAGACCTTGTCCAGGTCCCCGCTATGTAAGATTATGGTCGCTTTTGCCATCCTATTTTTTTATGAATATATGCCACTTGCCTTCTTTCTCCTCTATCCTAAGGAGCTTGAGTTTAAGGGCCTCGACCGCCATGGGGATCTCTTTCTTGGAGGCAGGATGAGTCCCTATCATCTCGACGATTTCGCCGGGCTTAGCCTTGTTCAAGGCCTTTCTGGTCTCGATTAGTGGTATTGGACAAGTCTCGCCGGTGCAGTCGACGACTATGCAAGCCTTTGCCATAGAGGAAGATTGTAGGTCTAGTTTTAAAAATATCTGGTAATTGGGTCAAATACCGTTCGGAAATGTTTATATTGATTTATCCGGAAGTATAGCAAAGGGGATAAAGATGCCAGAGGAAAAACGTTCGATTCATAAAATTTTTAGCGATTGGATTATACCGTGGGCCCGAAATGAAAAAACTCCGGACATACCCTTTGAGGGATGCATCCCCGAGTTTACTAGGGTCTTTGGTCTCACAACGGAGGAATTCTCGTACGATTCGTTTATTGTGCAAAACCAGCCCCAAGAAGGTTGGACTTTAGGCAAAATAGAATTCCCTGAATACTTTGACGGATGGTTCTCGTTCTATCTCCCCAAAGAATGGGGCAAGATAACAAGGGAGGGGTCTCATGCTGTGGTAGGCACCAATGAAAGGATCTATCAATCGATTTTTTTGATGAAAACTGGGAGCTGGGCCGAATCGATGAAAGATTTTTTAGAAAAAAACGAAGTGATTAGTTTTGCTTACTATCCTCTATGGAGAGACAAATACCAACAGTGGCTGTTTGTAACTCATCCGGAAAAGGATGGCGCGTTCTGGCTTTGGCATGTCAACGGGACGAGAGATTACATCATACTGCAAAAGGGGGACGCTTCTGATAAACCGACATTGGTTATGCAATTGACCTCCCTTTTAAATTCCCTGCCCTGGTGGGGGTGGATTGAAGCGGGAAGAAAGAAACTTGGCGACTAAGAGTTATTCCTGCTTCTTTAGAAACATGCCAAAAAAGACGGCACCCCCTACCGGGGTGCAAGGGACTGGGACAGCTTATTTCTTTTGTTCGATTCTGATGCAACCCACGGGGCACACGTCGGCCGCCTCCTTGTTGCACCCGAGCTCTTCGACTTCCGTCACCTTCGGGTGGGACTTGCCGTCGCCGCCCATCTCCCAATTGTCGCAAACTGCGGCGCATGCGCCACAACCGATACAATCTTCGATCACTTGTATTATTTTGTAAGCCATTTTGTTCTCCGAAATTAAAGGATAATATTGTAGGTCTATTTTTAAAAGTCTTTACCTCACTTGAGCAGGTAAGAGGGCGGTCCTCACCACTTTGACCCCCCTCAGGGAGCCTATCCTGTCGCTTAAATGCCTTATGGAGCTGGCCATGCTCTTCATGAAGACAGTCTCGGCACAAAGGTGGCCTTCAAGATGGACATGCGAGGAGGTTATGATGCCTCGTGTATGGTGCTGGATCTGGTTTATCTCCTCCATTATGTGCGGGACCTCGTGGTCGTATATGAAGGTTATCGCGCCTATACACTCCACTTCGTCCACGCTTTCCTTAAAAAGCTGATTCCTCACGCAGTCGGCCAGGGCCTTGCTACGGTTCTTATAGCCCCTTTCCCTGACTAGATGATCCAAGTCTGCAAGCAGCTCCTTTGGCAAGGAGACCCCGAACCTTTCGACTTTCTCGGCCATGATGGTTTTTATTGATAAAACAGCTAGATTATGCATATATTAGTAACACGTTTTTTAAAAACGTAACACGATTTAGAATGCATATACCTGACGGCTTTTTGACGGCCGAGATTTGGGGCCTGATGTGGGTTGTTACATGTATCGTCATGGCGGTAGCCTTCCGCAAGACCACCAAGCAACTGGGGGACAAGCAGATTCCGTTGATGGGGGTTCTTGCAGCGTTCATCTTCGCCGCACAGATGGTGAACGTCCCTGTCCTGGGTGGCACATCCGGTCATTTCCTAGGGGGCGTCATGGCTGCTGTGTTTCTGGGGCCATACACTGCCTCGATAATAATGGCTGCTGTGTTCTTCGTGCAGGCGATTCTATTTCAAGACGGAGGGCTTACGGCTCTGGGGGCGAATATATTCAACATGGGCCTTCTGGGCGTCTTCATAGGTTACTGCATATTCATTATTCTCAAAAAGGCATCAAAAAATATTTTCATCTCGGCCGGGGTTGCATCCTGGTTCGCCATAATGCTGGCTGCAACGGCGACATCTCTTGAGCTGGCCGCCTCCGGGACATCACCCCTGGCGCTGGTGCTTCCTGCGATGCTGCTGATACATGCAATCGTAGGGGTTATAGAAGCAGCCATAACAATGGGCGTTATCGGCCTGGTTATGAAAGCCCGGCCTGATCTGCTGGAGCTGGAGAAGGTGTAGAATGGTCAAATACTGGCATATCGGATTGGCGGCGGCTCTCCTGGTAGGGGGCATAATCTCGCTGTTCGCCTCGCCGGAGCCCGACGGTCTGGAGAGGGTCGCGGAGGATAATGAGTTTATTGATAAGGGTGGAAATGTCATCAGCGCGCCTATGCCGGATTATCTGGCGCCGGGAGTCGAAGATGAATATCTATCTGCTTCTTTGGCAGGGGTCGTGGGGGTTTTGGCAACCTTCGGTTTCGTTGTGCTGATTGGCAATGTTCTAAAGAAATGGAACACCACTTCATAGACACATATGCGTCAAGGGCTGGCCTACTGCAAAGGCTTGATGCGCGCACAAAGATAGTTGTGTTCTTTTCCTTTGTTTTGGTTGTTGTCCTGACGGTAATATCGGATTTCTTGTCTTTTTACTTGTACTTTCTACTGCTATTGGCCCTGGCATCAACCTCGAAAGTCCCCCTGGGTTTTTTGGTCAGGCGCGCGCTGCTTGTGGTCCCCTTCGTCGTCTTGGTTTCCGTCTTCATACCGTTCATGGGGGGCGATGCTATAGGGTCCTACAATCTGGTCTTCTTTGAATTGACCATGACAAGGCAGGGGATTTTGATATTCCTTAATATTTTGTTGAAGGCCTTGCTGTCAGTCTTCGCATTGGCCCTGCTAACGTCTACGACACATTTCCAGGACCTCCTGTCGGGCATGGAAAAATTAAAAGTGCCGCGGACGTTCATAATCGTGCTGTCCTTCCTCTACAGGTACCTGTTCCTTTTTGAGGACGAGTTCATGAGGATGAGGCGAGCCCGGGACTCCAGGAATTTCAGCGGCTCATGGGTTTGGAAGTTAAGGACTTTGAGCAACATGATGGGGGTGTTGTTCATCAGGGCGTATGAGCGGGGCGAGAGAGTTTATGCTGCCATGTGTGCGCGGGGTTCTCTGGTGAGATAAGGGTGATCAACCGGTCGCGGTTCAGGAGCATCGACCTCCAGTTTTCCGTATTGATCCTATCGGCGATTCTTATGATAAGGCTAATATGAAAATCATTGAAATCTCGGGCCTGCAATTTGCCTACCCCAATGGCAGAAAAGCCCTAGGGGGTGTGGAACTGGTAGTCGAAAGGGGTGAATCACTGGCGCTGATAGGGCCCAACGGCTCCGGGAAATCCACGCTTCTCCTCCACCTTAATGGAATCCTAGTGGGCTCGGGGGATATAAAAATATTCGGCCTTCCTGTGGGAAAGAAGAACCTTGCAGAGATCCGCAAAAGGGTGGGGGTGGTCTTCCAGGACCCGGACGACCAGCTGTTCTCGCCCACGGTCTTCGACGACGTCGCCTTCGGCCCGATAAACCTGGGGCTAAAGAAAGAGGAGGTGGGGAAAAGGGTCTACGAGGCCCTGACCAAGGTGGGTTTAAGGAACCTGGCCGAAGAATCGCCACAACACCTCAGCTTCGGCGAGAAAAAGAGGGTTTCTGTAGCGACTGTCCTGTCGATGGAGCCGGAGCTTCTGGTCCTAGACGAGCCCACCAGCAACCTGGACCCGAAATCCAGAAGGGAGCTTCTAGAGCTGTTTAAGGAACTTGAAGGCACAAAGATAATCGCCACCCATGACCTGCAGGCGGTCGATGAACTGGCAACAAGGGTCGCCATATTACACGAAGGCAAGATAGCGGCAGATGGGGATAAGTCAGAGATATTAAAGGACAGCGCACTGCTTAAGGAATTCGATTTATACTAGTCTTTATGGGCAAGTGGGGCATAAAGGACTGCAGACAGCGCCTTTCACCGAGGCGCCACTAACCCCAACGTCCCCCGTGAACACGACTATGGCAATTGCTGTTATGGCAAGGGTAGCAATTACCGATATCAACCCGACAATAACTATCTTTCTGAGTTCAGAATCCATGACTAATTAAACTTTTAAGCTACAAAAATGTAAAAAGTATGCATGGACGCCCGTATAGAGCCCGTTATTGTTGTAATCGCAGTTTCTGTCGTGATTACTTGCGGCCAGGTTCTTGGCGGCAGCGGTGGGGACATCATAATCGAACCGGGCGATATACATCCCCAGCTAGACGGAAACTCCAGATCCTACCCCGAGGAATGGGACATCGCGACGGTCCTGGTCGACAAGGGGCAAACAAAGGCAAAGATTATGCCCGTGTCGGTCTTCCTTTATATTCTGGCTTGGGCCGATGATGGCACACGTCATGACCAGGATTTCATAGAGGTGTGCTTTGATGAGGGGGACAATGCGGAGCATTATTTCGATTCGGATGATGTGTGTCTAAGGGTCTACAGGAACGGAACCAGATACGAATCGGTGAGGAATGAGGGGGTAGGGGCACAGAACGACTGGGGTGTAGCGATAAGGGAAAGTGGGGGGACTAGATGGTATGTGGAGTTTAGGGTGGAGTATGAGAAATTGGGCCTTAGGATCGGCAGGGAGAAGAGCATGGGGCTCATGCTGCGCTATTGGGATAAAGACGGGGATGAGATAGTTCCTGTGTGGCCTGCGGGGATAGACTATGAAAAACCAAATCAGTGGGGCAGTATAAGTTCCAGCAACAAGTGGAAGCTGCACCCATCCCTGATCTTCAAACCGGAGTTGGCAAACGCAGTAGTAGAGCCCGCGTCTGGCAGATACCCTACAGAGTTCAATTTCAGTGCGAGTTATGTGGACATGGATGGTGACAAGCCATTGGGTGTTTCCATCATTTTCATCGATCAGCCCCAAAAGACGATGATGCAGAAGACAGAAGAGTGTGGGCCCAAAACGGGCTGCCCTTATGAGTACAAGGCGACTCTGGACCCTGGGACTTACAGATTCTATTTCACGGCCCAGAACAGGCAACATACAATAAAGACCGGAGAGTACATCCTGGAGGTCTTGCCCGAAAAGGATTATATCCCCCAATTAAGAAACCCGGTATTGGAGCCTTTTGTCGGAAACAGGAGGACGGCGCATGAGTTTGGTTTTGAGTACTATGACGAAGGCGGGCAACACCCCGAGTCAGCGAGGATGGTTATCGAAGATCATGGGGACGTAATGATGCGCAGAAGGCCCGGATGCAGGCCCGAACAAGGCTGCTGGTATTACTACGATGAGCTTTTCCCGCCGGGTTTTTACGCATATTACTACAGGATAGACGACGGTTACTATTTCGTAACAAGCAATAAGTCTTGGTTTAGGATAGAAGGCTTCGAATCCCCGCCAAACCTCACTAACGGCAGCGTAACGCCGCTGGAGGGGGGCGCAGACACGAAATTCTTCTACAGCGTGAACTATCGCGACCTGGACGGCGACTATGCTGAGTTTGTGGTGGTGAGCATAGACGGTGATGAGTACAGCATGATGACCGTCCCGGGATGTGAGCCCTCATTAGGCTGCTTGTTTACCACGACAAGAAGGCTTAAAAATGGCAGCCACGAACATTTTTTTGAGGCGAGTGACGGCAACCAAACAGTCAGGTTCCCGGAAAACGGAACCTTTACCGGCCCAATGGTCATCATCCCCGGTGAAGCGGCAGGGGAAAAGGCCGGGGAGGGGGAAGAGGACGAGCAAAACGGTGGGTGGTCACTGGATATAGACGAGAACACCAGGAATATCATGCTGGTAGTAGTTGTATGTGTGGTCGTCTACATGATACGGGCCAGTTTAATCAAAAGGAGAAAAAAGAAGAAAAAACTGTTTGGGGGCCAGAAGAAAAGGATTGATGAAAAACATTCCTGAACTTATATCGGGCAGGTCTTTTTGACCAGCCTCTTCAAGACGACAAAAAAGCTAAGCTCGAATATTGAGGAGACGCCTGCCGGCAGGGCTGCCTCCGGGCCCAAAAGGGCTATTGCTATGGCCGCAGTCGCGCCCGCGTTTTTGAAAGAGGAGAAGAGGGAATAGGTTATAGAACTTACGGGGTTCACTTTGGCTTTTCTTAGGAGCAGCAGGACTAGCGATCCCGTCACAAACGTCCTAACCAACAGGATTAGAAAAATGGGCGAGAGACTGATCGGGTCTAAAACCAACACCTTCTGGTTCAGTCCTATCACTGAATAGGTCACCAATGCCAATGACAAGAGGGTTATTGCCTTGCTGTAATCGAAAACCCTCCAGTTCAGCCTGGCCAGCGGCCTAGAGACGATTAGGGGGAACAAAACCAACAGTATTAGTATCCATTCCAGATAAGCCGGGTCTACTGCTACGCCCAAGAAGGCCAGGATTATCAAAGGGGCTAGGAACAGTGAACAGAGATAACAGAATGCGGAACCCAGAATGGCGATTTTAGAGTCGCCGCAGAGAAGGTAGGTGAATGGAACTATGGCTACGGCAGGCGGTGCAGCCGCCATTATGATGAATCCCTTGAGTTGGTTCGGGTCCTGGATTAAAAGGAATGAAAGGATCAAGACAAGTCCTGACAAAAGCAAATAGTTTGCAAACAGTGTGTTCAAGATGGGTGAAGCGTAGGTCCTCAAGTCCCGGGGCTTCAGGGTTATAGGCCTCATTGAAAGGACCATGGCGAGGATGAGGGCCGGTATTATGAGGTTTTGCATGACCGAAGCTTGCTCCGGGTAGACTAACCCCAAGACTATTGCTACTGAAAAAACAAAGGCCGCATTCTCCAGTAATTTCTTCATCCTTAGGTTAGATGCAGAGATAAGATAATTTTTTAGCTAGAATCGGCAATATATACCCCTACGGGCCTGTAGCTTAGTCAGGTTGGAGCGCTCGACTGATAATCGAGTGGTCGCCAGTTCAAATCTGGCCAGGCCCACCATATTTTCCTTAAACCCACAAAATGCCAAGAGACTGGGACAACATATACAAGACCAGGGGCGATATATTCGGTGAGCCTGAGAGGGTAATAAAGCAGTCTGTGGAACTCCTTAAACAGAATAGCGCAAAGAAGATTCTGGACTTGGGCTGCGGTACCGGAAGGCACAGCCTGTTGCTGGCTAAAGAGGGGTTCGAAGTCTACGGTCTGGACACGTCTCCGAATGCCTTGCAGATACTCCGAGACAAGGCAAAAAAAGAGGGCGTGAAGATAAAGCTGGATGAAGGCGATATGTGCGCGCTCCCGTACAAGGGGTCTTTCTTTGATGCCATCATAAGCACACAGGTAATACAACACGGGCTGCCAAAAGACATCAAAAAAACCGCCTCCGAGATAGACAGGGTATTGAAACCTGGAGGCTTCATCGTGATAAAGACCTTGTCCGCCAAGAACGAAATGCCAAGGGACAGAGTTTTGGTGGAGGAGAGGACTGTCAAGGGCGGGGATGAAGGGGAGGAGGATGTGCCACACCACTATTTCATGCTTGAAGAACTGGAGGGATTGTTTAGGGGATATGGGTTCCTTAAACTCGAGAACGTCGAGGAATGGTCCCGGATGGCCAAGGGGAGGAGGTGGTTCGTTGAGTTGGTTTGCAGAAAACCTGGATAACCCTGGCGCACTACATACCTGGTTTCCTTAGATGGAGGACTTTGCCCACCCTCTCCACTTTCCCGTAGAATGTTGATTCACCTGGTGTTGGATTTTCTTCTATCTCCTTAAACACAGGCTCTTGCTCTTGGGGGGGTGGCGAATCTGCTTTTGGTTTGTCATCTGGTGTATCGCTGGGGTCGTCTTCATCGTCCCCGTTCTCGTCTTTGGCCATCTTAGCCAGGGAAACGACCTTTTTACCCTCGTCCAGCTTCATTATCCTCACGCCCTGTGTGTTCCTGCCTATCTCGGATATAGTCGAGACGGGGGTCCTTATGATGACTCCGTCGGAGGTTATGACCATTATGTCCTCTTCCTCCTTGACGGACTTGACCGATACTACCTTGCCGTTCCTGTCCGTGGTTTTTATGTCTATCACGCCCTGTCCCGCTCTTCTTTGGACCGGGTATTTTGAGAATTCCGATCGCTTACCATAGCCGTTTTCCGTTATCGTTAAGAGTGCTTCGCCCTCCTTGGCAACTACCATGCCCACGACCTCGTCTTTCTTAAGCCTCACGCCTGTAACGCCCTGGGAGGCCCTTCCGACTGGCCTGACGTCGGTTTCCTTGAACCTTATGGACTTGCCGTTCTTTGTCGCGATTAGTATATCGTCTTTTCCAGTAGTCAGTTTCACATCCACCAGCTCGTCCTTCTCCTTGAGATTGATAGCTATGATCCCCCCCTTCCTCGGCCTGCTGTATGCGGAGAGCTCGGTCTTCTTTATCAGGCCGTTCTTGGTCAAGGCCACCAAGTATAGGTCGTCCCTGAACTCACTTACCCGGACTGACGCGGTTATCCTCTCTTCTTTCTCAAGTTCTATAAGGTTCACGATCGCCTTGCCGCGCGCATATCTGCCCTCGACCGGTAGCTGGTACACCTTCAGCCAGTAGACCTTGCCCATGTTCGTGAAGAACAGGACATAATCATGTGTCGAGGCCACGAACAGCTCCTCCACAAAATCCTCTTCCTTGGTCTCCATACCTATCACCCCCCTACCCCCACGTCTCTGCGCGCGATATGTCTCTGTCGGGAGCCTCTTGATATACCCCTGGTTCGTGATGGAAACGACCATCTGCTCTTCGGCAATCAGGTCCTCGATTTCCAGGTCTTCGCCGCCCTCCGCTATCTGGGTCCTTCTCTCATCACCGTACTTCTGCTTTATCTCTAGCAGCTCTTTTTTTATTATCTCGAGTATCTTCGCCTCTGAGGCCAGGACCTCCTTGAGCCAAGCTATCGTCTTAAGGAGTTGCTCGTGTTCCTCGTCTATCTTGCCGCGCTCCAAGGAGGTCAGCTTCTGCAGCCGCATCTCAAGGATTGCCTGCGACTGTTCCTGGGACAGACTGAATTTCTTCTCCAGACCGGTTTTGGCTTCTTCTGGAGTTTTTGAGCCCCTTATGATCTTTATTACGTCGTCGATATGCTGTATCGCCTTCTTAAGTCCCTCGAGTATATGTGCGCGCGCCTCCGATTTCTTCAGTTCGAACTGGCATCTTTTTGTTATGACGTCTCTCCTGTGGTCTATGAAGAGCGTTATCAGGGATTTCAAATCCAAGACCTCGGGCTTGTTGTCGACGAGCGCAAGGTTTATGATTCCGAAGGCGCTCTCCAGAGAGGTGTGTTTATAAAGCTGGTTCAGGACGATGTCCCCCTGGATGCCCGACTTCAGCTCTATGACTACACGGATGCCCTCTCTGTCGGACTCGTCGCGAAGGTCTGTCACCCCCTCGACCCTCTTCTCCTTCACCAAGTCGGCTATGTTCTCGACTAAGGTCGCCTTGTTGACCTGGTAGGGTATTTCTGTTATGATTATCTTCTGTTTGTTCTTCTCGTCCAAGATTTCTGCCTTGGCCCTTATCCTCACGCTGCCCCGGCCCTCCTTGTAGGCCTGGATTATCCCGCTGCGACCCTGGATTATCCCGCCGGTCGGGAAGTCTGGACCCCTGACGTACTGGAGAAGCTCCTCGATGGATATCTGTGGGTTGTCTATCACCGCAACTGTACCGTCCACAACCTCGCTGAGATTATGCGGGGCCATATTGGTGGCCATACCGACCGCGATGCCAGAGGAACCGTTTACGAGAAGGTTGGGGATTTTTGAGGGAAGGACCGTAGGTTCCTCCAATGATTCGTCGAAGTTCGGGACAAAATCAACGGTTTCTTTGTCTATGTCCGCTAGCATTTCCTCTGCAATCTTAGCCATCCTACATTCAGAATATCTCATAGCGGCAGCGGCGTCACCGTCCACAGAGCCGAAGTTGCCTTGACCGTCGACCAGCGGATAACGCAAAGAGAAGTCCTGGACCATACGTACTAGGGCATCATAGACCGCAACATCGCCGTGGGGGTGATATTTCCCGATGATTTCTCCAACGACTCTTGCAGATTTTTTATATGGCTTATCGTGGTGCATGCCAAGGTCGTTTAGGGCGTAGAGTATTCTCCTATGCACAGGCTTCAGACCATCTCTTACATCCGGCAGGGCACGACCTATTATGACTGACATTGAGTAATCTATATAAGACTCCTTCATCTCGTCTTCAATGTTAGTAGGGATAACTTTACCACTGGCCACATAATCCGAAAAGTTATCCATGTCCTCATTTTTGAGGGTTTTTTCTTCCATTGTCAGATGTCTAGGTTCTTAACCTCCTTCGCATATTTTATTATGAAATCCCTTCTTGGCAGGACTTCATCGCCCATCAGTATAGTGAAAATACGGTCTGCCTCTACGGCATCTTCCATTGTGACCTTCTTGAGTATCCTGTTCTTTGGATCCATGGTGGTCTCCCACAACTGGTCTGGGTTCATCTCACCTAATCCTTTGTATCTCTGCACATTCGCGCCTTGGCCGAGTTCTTTGAGATGCTTGTTTTTTTCCTCGTCGGTATGGCAATACCTGATGTCCTTCCCCCTCCAGATCTTGTAGAGCGGCGGCTGTGCAATGTAAACATAACCTGCGTCAAGCAGAGGAGTCATATATCTGAAGAAAAACGTGAGAAGAAGGGTCCTAATGTGCGCACCATCGACGTCGGCATCGCTCATGAGTATGAGCTTATGGTACCTGGTCTTTTTTATATCGAAATCCTCCCCTATGCCCGTCCCAAAAGCCGTTATCAATGTGGCAATCTCGTTATTCTGCAGTGCCTTGTCAATCCTGGTCTTCTCGACGTTGAGAATCTTGCCCCTGAGCGGAAGGATCGCCTGGAATTCCCTGTTTCTGCCTTGCTTCCCGCTCCCCCCGGCGCTGTCGCCTTCCACTATGTAAAGCTCACATAGGGCAGGGTCCTTGTTGGAGCAGTCGGCCAGCTTCCCCGGGAGGGTGGTGAACTCCAAGGCGCTCTTTCTCCTGGTGAGCTCCCTTGCCTTCCTGGCCGCCTCGCGCGCGCGCAGGGCGTTTATGCTCTTGAGGACTATCTTCTCGGCCTCCCTCGGGTTCTCCTCAAAGAACTCCAGGAGCTTTTGGTATATCAAAGAGTCTGTTATCCCCTTCACCTCGCTGTTCCCGAGCTTGGTCTTCGTCTGGCCCTCGAACTGGGGGTTCTGCAGCTTCACTGAGATTACCGCAACCAGCCCTTCCCTCACGTCCTCGCCCGAGGGTTTCAGCTCGGATTCCTTGAGCAGCTTCTTCTTGTCTACGTAATCGTTGACTGCGCGCGTAAGGGCGGTTTTGAATCCCGAGATGTGTGTGCCGCCTTCAGAGGTGTTGATGTTGTTC
>JAFGQM010000030.1 GCA_016935655.1 Candidatus Altarchaeota archaeon
ACTAAGTATATTCTATCGAAAATATTAAAGTTTGGTTGATAAAAATGGAATCTCTTGATGAATCTAAGGAAAAAGTGCTGGAATTAGCAAAAAACGATAAAGTACGATTCGTGGACCTGCAGTTTACCGATCTTTTCGGGACTGTGAAAAGCGTCACGATAGGGATGGAGCACTTGGGCGAGTCCTTGGAAAAGGGGACGTGGTTCGACGGCTCGTCAATAGAGGGTTTCATGAGGATAGCCGAGAGCGACATGTACCTGATGCCGGACCCAGAGACTTATGCCTTGATACCTTGGAAGGTCTCTGAGAGGCCTACTGCCAGGATGATATGCGACGTTTACAACTCTGACAGCAAACCATTTGAGGGCGATCCAAGATATATACTCAAAAGAGCCCTTGCCGAGGCGAAGAAAGAGGGACTCACTTATAACACCGGCCCTGAGCTGGAATTCTTCCTCTTTAAGAGGGATAATGGGGCCATAAGGGCCCTACCCCACGACTCAGGCGGTTATTTTGATTTGAGCATGGACCAGGCCTATGAGGTAAGGAGGGACATGGTACTCGCACTTGAGAAGTTCGGGATACTGGTGGAGATGAGCCACCATGAAGTCGCAGCCGGCCAGCACGAGATAGACTTCAGGTATGGCAACGCATTGAGAACCGCTGACAACGCAGTAACCCTGAAGTTCACATTCAAGGCCATAGCCCAGAAGCACGATCTTTATGCCACGTTCATGCCGAAGCCCATCTTCGGCATAAACGGGAGTGGCATGCACGTCCACCAGAGCCTTTTTGACTCAAAGGGCAGGAACGTCTTCTTCGACGAGAAGGACAAGTATAAGCTTTCCAAGCTCGCATATGGCTTTATAGCCGGGCAACTTAAGCATGTGAGGGGGATATCAGCCCTCTTGGCCCCCACGGTCAACTCATACAAGCGGTTGGTACCGGGTTATGAGGCTCCCGTGTATATATGTTGGGGCCAGAGGAACAGAAGCGCGCTTATAAGGGTCCCAAAGTACTCTGAGGGCAGGCAGCAGTCCACAAGAGCCGAACTCAGGTGCCCTGACCCCTCCTGCAACCCATATCTGGCTTTTGCCAGCATGCTAAGGGCGGGTCTTGATGGCATAAGGAGCAGTTTGGCCCCCCCGGATCCAGTGGAGGAGGACGTATACAAGTTCGACGACTCAAAACTGAAGAAGTTCTACATAACGACCCTACCAGGTTCATTGAGAGAGGCCTTGGGCGAATTCGAGAACAGTAAAATCGTCCAAGAGACATTAGGCCCTCATGCATTCGAGAACTACCTCAGGAATAAGAAGGCGGAATGGGACGCCTTCAGAATTGCGGTCACAGACTGGGAGATATCAGAGTACCTAGGTAACCTCTAGGTACTCCTTTGTTTTTCTTTACCTCTGCCTTTTGGCCTAACTGTTTTTAAGGTTTTACCCCAAATATATGCTACTTCTTTTTGGATATAATCCAAGGTGTCAAAATGGCTAAAGCTGGAGCTCCTCCAAAATTCATGGAGGCTCATGTCAATTGGGTTTTCTGGAAAATAGCATCCAAGGAACCCATGGGCAGGAAAGAGATAGTTAAGGAGACGGGGCTTGGCGAGGGGAGCATTAGGACCATCCTCGAAAAGCTGGATGAATACGGACTCGTAAAATCAGCCAAGATAGGCAGGACATTGTCCGACGATGGTAAAAAGGTCAGGGACAGCCTCCGAAAGATTGTCGAGGTCCGGAGGATAGACCAACTAAAGATGTCCAAAGGCTCAAAAAACGTCGCAGTTTTGGTCAAGGGTTCATCAAACAAGATCAAGACAGGCATGGAACAACGGGATGCAGCCATAAGGATAGGACGGGGTGGAGTGACCACACTCCTATATAAGAAAGGGAAGCTTATCATGCCAGGCTTCGGGGATGACATGGTGCTCGACAAGAAGTATCCCGAGGACTCAAAAGCCATCTTGGATGCAATAGAACCCCAGGACGGGGACGTCATAGTCATAGGTAGCGAGGATTCCAACCAAAAGGCTGAAGAGGCGGCTTGGATAGGTGCATCGACAATTCTCTCCTAGAAAAAGGTTTTTATACTTTGACCCGCAAAAACTACGTCTTGTTGTTGGATATTATATCCAACAATATGCTTTTGATCACACTATTCAAAAATGATCCACAGACTAATATTTGTATTTGCCGTATCCTACATGCTTGTTTCGGTAAATGCTAGCGTCGGGGTTGTAGTCGAGCTGCCTAATGGCACTGTTCTTACAAAATGCGTGGACGTAGCTAACGGTAAAAGCGCATATGATGTACTGCAAAAAACGAGGTTTGCTATAGGCTGGGGCGGTCCCCATAGCCTATACGGACATGCTCTTTGTGAGATAGAAGGCTTCGGCTCTGAGCCCACGCCAGATGGATGCGCACCGCCCTGGGACAATTATTGGGGCTTCCAGTTGGCATTATCGGGGGCTTCCTCCTGGAGCTACTCGCCCGTAGGCTTTGATCAAGGCGGCTGTTGGAACCGCGATTTTTCGTCCTTTGATGGCCATTATTGCGCCATGGAAGGGGATGTCTTGGGTTTCGCATACGGTTCCTTTGGCACAATCCCGTCCTTCCATTCTTTTAGAGAACTTTGTCCCCCCCCAAGAGACCTTGATGAGCTGCACAAGATTGAAATAATCGATATACAACCCGATAATCCAACCCTTCATGCGGGGGGTTCATTACCTCTGAGGCTGACTATCGAAAACAGGGGCAAGGAGGATGAGACCATAATCCTAGAGGCTGAGGTTCCAGACGGGTTAAGGATCAAAGGTCTCAAATTTAATTTGACGAGACGTGAGAAGGAGAAAATGATACTCCTCAATCTTACTGCCAGGTCGGATATCATAGAGGGCAAATATCGGGTTTTCATAAACGCACACTCACCTTATGCTACGGCCGACAAACCATTCTTCGTGGGGATACTTCCATCGGCTAGCCCCACAAACATTATTTCGGATACGACAGCAAGTGATCGACCCCCAGAGCCGGATAATAAGTCGAATGCCCTAGCCAATATCCCGAACGCGTCTAAGAAATTAGACGCACTCAGGATCCTATATGGATATGAACCAAAAGTCCTCACCAATATGGCACAGGAGATAAAGGTACACTTGTACTATGTAGACGATGGTGAATCCGTAGACTTAGCCAATACCGAAGTCTTAATAAACAAATTTGTCGATAAGACGGATGACAAGGGAATGATCTCCTTTGAACCTGTGCAGGGGATGGACACGTTATTGGAAGTAACGAAAGAGGGCTTTAAGGAGTTTACTGCAATATTCCGGATATCCGGGGATTATGATACGACCAGTTCACAAGATGCCTACTCCTCACCGACCGGCTCTGTTTTGGCGGGATTAATAGGCACTGAATCGCCCTCAGATGTTCATATCTCCGAATTCGGGCAAGTCTGCGATTACTCCAACCTTTTTTATACCATAATCCTCCTAACCCTGCTTAATCTCCTTTTGACGTTAGTAAACCTTAGAAGAAACCGAAAATAGTTTTGTCCCGTAACCATTAGTATCACATGGCTATAGGGGTTACTCGGGTTACTATCCCAAAATTCCTGAAGGACATCAATTGGCGAAGGGTCTTTCTGGAAATCGGGGGTTTCCTTTTTGTATTCGTTTTGTTTATTCTCGCCACTGGGTTCTACTAACCAGGCCAGCCTTCTTCCCCTATCAAAGGGACGAACACACAACCTCCATGCCTTTTGGTTTCTACAAGGCCTTCAGGGCTCTTTGTCGCAACCACCAGCTCCTGGTGGGAACTCTTCGAGCCAATCGGTGCGATGACCTTGCCCCCCGTCTTTAGCTGCTCGACCCAATACTGAGAAATCTTTGGTGCCGCAGCCGTTACTATAATCCGGTCGTAGGGCGCAGCTTCTTTATAGCCTAGAGTGCCATCACCTCCGACCACCTTTATCCTGTAACCGGCTTTATCCAGGTTTTTGGTTGCGAACTCCATCAGTTCTGGGATTCTCTCTATTGCGACAATGTTTTCTTCACCTACGATTTCCCCTACAAGAGCCGCGTTGTAGCCGGAACCTGCCCCTATCTCCAGAACCTTTTGCCCCTTCTTTAGCTCAGCGACTTCAAGCATGATGGCAATCATGGACGGGGCGGATATTGTCTGCCCCGCCGGGATTGGTAGCGGCGTGTCAGAGTATGCGCCTTCTTTGTACTCGTCCAAAACAAAATATTCCCTAGGGACTTTTTGAAATGCCTCTTCTACTGGGAGTGTTCTTATGTAATGGTGTTTCTTCATAGATTCTATCAGCTCAGCCTTACCCGTCATTTTTTGGTCTCCTTCTCAATCCATTCGATGAAATCAATATTCCCGTTGACTGTGGGCAAGGCCATTACACAGGGGACCCCGTAGGAGTGGATTTCTAAGACCTTTTTCTTCAGCTGTTTGAACCTAGTGGAGACTGTCTTTGCTATTATGGCATACTCCTCATCGTTTTGTATCTCACCCTGCCATTTGTACACAGACCTTATCGGGAAGTAGTTGGTGCATGCGGCCAGTTTCTCCCTTACCAATACCTGGCTTATCCCTTTTGCCTCTGCCTCTGACCCGGTAGTGATGTAAGCGAAGACTATCATTTTCACACTCCCTATCCATGCGAATAAATTGTTTTTCTTTTTTATAATATAATCTTTAAGAGTAAAAATGCCTGCCGTTAGAACCGTAAAAAATGCAAGGAGGGCTTTCCTTCATTGGCATATGCCCATGGGTAAGCTAGTAGAGCAGGAGCTCTTGTTAGTACCCGGGGGGCCGGAGAGAGTAATAGGGCACAAGACCGAATACCCGGTCGTAAGGGCCGTGAGGGCCCCATTCTCCGAAATTGGTCTTTACCCTCTCAGATCAGTGTCCCTTAAGTTGGATGAGGACGGAAAGAGGATATTCATAAAAGCTGCTAACGATTCCTCATACTCCTCCGTGCTGCGTCCGGCCGCTTTCCCGCATATGGAGAATCTTCAGGAACTGGACCATAAAAACTGGGTCGAACTTGAAAGGGGTTCACACATCCTGCTTGACAAGCCAAGAAATGTCTTAAGGACCATAAAGGGCTCCAAATCTAAGCTAGGTGTTCTAAGGTTCAATACAGAAAAGGGCGTTTGGGAGAATACTTTGAGGGCGGACATAGAGGGGCATAAACACAAGTTTTTGTATCATGTGCCGTCATTCATGGTTGAGATGTCTAATAAGTAAATGCACTTTCATCGAAGCGGTTTGAGAGAAATAGAGGGGAGCTGTTGCCAGACTCCCAAGCCCAACCCGTGAGTATATTAGAAACTAGGGGTATAAAAATACCACGTTTTTATTGTTCTGGGAAATATGCTTTTCAAAGCACTAATTAGTTTTATTTCCGGCCTCTAAAAATAGAGCACAATGGTTGAAAAATCCGATATGGAAAGTGTAGCCAAAGTCGAGGGAATTGACGTGGAAAGGCTGGCAAGGCTAGTAGACCTTGGCAGGACAGTAATACTAAAGAACTCAAATAGGGGTATAACCCCCGTGGGTGTCGGGGGGGGTCTGCGGGTCAAGGTCAATGCGAACATCGGCACCAGTTCTGCAAAAGCAGATATCGACTATGAACTAAAGAAGCTTAATGCTGCCGTGGAGTTCGGGGCCGATACCGTCATGGATCTGAGCACTGGCGGTGGCATAGACAAGGTCCGGAGGGCTTTGATAAAGAGTTCTTCCATACCCCTAGGCACTGTGCCCGTATATCAAGCGGTCGTCGACGCGGGGGACGTACTGGCCTTGGATCCCGAGGACTTCTTGAAAGGCATTGAAAAACATGTCGACGACGGGGTAGATTTCATTACAGTACATTGTGGCTTGACCAAGGAGTCCATACCCCTTATTAAGAAAAGACTGATGCCTGTAGTCAGCAGGGGCGGTTCATTTTTGCTTAAGTGGATGGTGCACAATAAATCTGAGAACCCCCTTTACACCAATTTTGATCAAATCCTCGATATTGCAAAAGAGAGGAATGTCGCACTCAGCCTTGGCGATGCTCTGAGGCCTGGGTGTCTCAGGGATGCGACCGATGATGCTCAATTACATGAACTTAGGGTTTTGGGCGAGCTCACAAAGAGGGCGAGGAAGGAAAAGGTTCAGGTGATTGTAGAAGGGCCGGGGCATGTGCCTTTGGACCAGATTGAGTTCAATATAAAGAAAGAGAAGGAACTATGTGATGGTGCGCCCTTCTATGTTCTGGGCCCTCTTGTGACTGACGTCGCCCCAGGTTATGATCATCTGACCTCAGCCATAGGCGGTGCCTTGGCAGCCTTCCATGGCGCAGATTTCCTTTGCGCTGTAAGCCCAAAGGAACATCTGGGGCTTCCGAATATAGAGGACATAAAGCAGGCCGTGATATCCAGCAAGATTGCAGCGCATGCGGCAGATATAGCCAAAGGCGTGAGCGGGGCTAGGGACTGGGACGACAAGATGTCTGAAGCCAGGAGGGACCTAAGCTGGGAGCGCATGTTCAACCTGGCTCTCGATCCCGGAACTGCCAGGAAACTCAGGTCGGAATGCCAGCCTGAGGACTCCTCAGTTTGTTCTATGTGCGGTGAGTTCTGCTCTATAAAAATAAGTAAGCAGGCCTTGGATAACCGATCCTAACATGGACTTCATCTTGGCCCCGGAACTGGATAAGAGGATAGCCATAATGGTCTCGACTCCAGGACTGAGACACGTGGATGCGAAGCATATAATCTGTGTCAGGAGCACCGGCTCCAAGTCGAGGGCCATTGCGCGCATATGGGGCCTTCCAAGAATCTGGCAGATTGCACTTTATCTGAAGCCCTATTATATAATCGAGGTGATCTCAGAGAGGTTCGATCGCATGTCCCCGGAGGACCAAGAGAAGACGCTCATACATGAGCTGTTGCACGTTCCCAAGACCTTTAGTGGCGCTCTGGTACCGCATGAGTGTTTTGGAAAAAAGATCGATACCAAACGGGTAAATGAGTTATACAAGGAGTACAAGGAGCACATACATGATAACCCCTATCTGCTAGTCTAACCGCCCAACTCCTTTTTGATGACCTTCCCCCGTGGTGTCTCCTCTGAGAACACCTCCCCCTGGAAGCAATGCACCTCTGTTTTTTTGTCCAACCAGGAATCCATCCCAAGGCCTGCTTTTCTACAGGTCTGGCAAAGGAATTCCTCCTCGTCCCATCCCCACTCTACCGGGACTTGGGGCAATAAGAGACCGCTGAAGAAACCCCTCTTTATAATCAATCCGTCTCGGCCCACCCTTATCTTTTTTGGGTAATCCAGGGGGTTTGCCACCTCCACTCTTTTTGGGGGCGTCAGTATTGTTACTTCTACTACAAGCTTATCCAATTCGTTTTCCTTGACCGGATGGAATCTTGGGTCCCTAGTAGCCGCCGATATAGCCGAGTCGATGATTGCATCCAACAGCGGGGATATTGGTTCCGGATAACCTATGCAACCCCTGAGCTCATGGCTAGGATGCTTTTCTAGTGTTACAAACACACCTCTTTTTTCCTTAAAGACCTCCGGCAAGTCTTTGAATTTTGGGATCCCCCTACCACCGACAAGTTCATCCACCACCCGTCTAGCAATCTCAACTGCCTTTTCCCCATGCTCTTTTTTTATGTCCATCTATTTCATCCAATGTTGGATGGAATTATAAATGTCGTCCAGGTAGTTGTATGCCTCCCCGCTCCTAAAGCAGTAGTGTACTTGATTATAATTGCTCTTGAAAGCAACAACATCATCCCTGACGCTCTCTGGATTCTCCCCATCTATAATGACCCTCTTCATGAATCCTGCAATTTCATCCATCTCATTCTCCTTCATGCCTACCCTGGTTAACTCTTGTGTGCCTATTCGTATCCCAGCCGGGTCAGTGAACTTCTCATCCTCATACGGCAGTACCTGTTTGCTGCAGATTATATTGGCTTTTTCTAAGCTATCTGCCACTTTGCTTCCTCCGCCTTCCTTGGATATATCCACCAGAACCTGGTGGCTTCTGGTAAAACCGTTCTTTTCACCGAGTACCCTGAAACCGTGGGCGTAAAGCGCTGCTGCAAGGGTTTTTGCATTCTTTACAATCTGCCTTGCATATCCTTGTCCGAATTCCAGCATCTCCGCAGCCGCGATTGCCTTCCCTGCAACATGGTGGAGGTGGTGGTTGCTTATGAGTTTTGGGAATGCTGCCTCACTAAGCCTTTTTATATTGTCTTTCCCTAAGCTATCGTTGCAGAGGATCATCCCCCCCTGTGGCCCTGGGAATGTCTTGTGGGATGAAAAAGTAACGACATCGCAGCCTTCCCCCAGGGGGTTCGGAAAAGCCTTGCCAGCTATCAATCCCGCAACATGGGCCCCGTCATACATCACCCTTGCACTGACTTCATCACAAATCTCTTTTATCTCCTTTACAGGATGCGGGAATAGGTAAACGGAACCGGCGGTTATAACCAATTTGGGCCTGTATTTTAGAATCTTCTGCCGCGATTTATCGACATCTATGTTCATCTCCTCCGGGTCAAAAACCAGGTATTCCGACTTCAACCCCAAAACACCCGCTGATGAGATGGACGTCTGGCTTATATGCGCGCCGGCCTGCAATGATAGGCTCATAATCCTATCACCGTAGCTCGTCAGGGCCATAAGCGCGGCTGTATTTGCAATGACTCCTGACAGGGGCATAAGATCCGCAT
>JAFGQM010000031.1 GCA_016935655.1 Candidatus Altarchaeota archaeon
GACAAATACTACTACAGCAATCACTAGTCAGTGCTCATAAGGTTCATCATAGCCCGTAGCAAGCCGCGGTCTCAGTGGTTGTTCGCTTCATCACTTGGAATTTGAAGCGTTGATGTTCTATTTTTACACTACAAAAAGGAAAATACTACCCTTATCATGGACAAAGACAGACTCATAAGAACCACCCAGGAGCTCGTCAGGATACCCAGTGTAACCGGGAATGAGAAGGCGTTGGGGGAGTACATAATCAGTGACCTAGAGTCCAACGGGATAAAAACGAAGACTGATGAGGTGGGCAATGTCTATGCAGAATTCGGAGAAGGGAAGAAGTCCCTGATGCTCAATGCGCATCTGGACACGGTACCGCCTGAGGGTTACGTCAACAATCCCTATTCAGGGACCATAGAGGGCGATAGGATATTCGGCCTTGGCGCCTCGGACTGCAAAGCAGGCCTGGCCAGCATGATGGAGATTGTGAAGTCCATACCCAACATAGACGGGAAACTGATACTCGCCTTCACAGTATGCGAAGAATCCGTTCTGAAGGGCACAAGGCTCACTAAGGGTAGTATGTATGCAGCCGAGCAATACAAGACAGACGCCTGCATAGTCCTAGAGCCTACGATGTACGATGGTTCACCGAAGATATCAGCCGGCTGTAGGGGCAGGATGATTCTGGAACTGAAGGTAATCGGCAAGAGCACCCACTCATCTAGGCCCCATACAGGCAAGAACGCGATTGACGAATCCGTAAAGCTCATCAACCACCTGAAGGAGCATGACCTTATGACCGGCCATTATTTTGGTGATCCGCTACCTGAGACACTGTCAATAGTCCGGATAAAATCAGGCGCATCAGCAACCAATATAATCCCAAGTTTATCTGAGGTTACTGTTGACTACAGGACCCTCCCCGGTAGGACGGACGTAGTCAATAAGATAAAGAAGTCGATAGAGCACTCTGGCGTCGATACTGAAGTAGAAATACCTTATTTCTCCCCGGGGTACTATCTGGACTCCGGCTTACCCATCGTCAAATTGGCCGAGTCGTGCGTCTATGATACCTTCAAAAAAGAACCAAAGCTCATGGTAGCCCTTGGTAGGGCAGATTCAGAATATTTTTATAGGAACGGGATACCTGCAATAATCTACGGGCCGGGGGAGAACTATCAGGCCCATAAACCTGATGAGTACACAACAATCTCGGGGCTGGTCAATTGCACGGAGAGCATTATCAAAATTACAAAGAAGTTTTTATCGGCCTAGAACCTTTCTCCCTCCTCCAAGGTCTCCATGAGCATTTTAGTCCCTTCTATGTCCGCTCTTAATTTTTTCGAATAGTTCAGGACGATCTCTCTTAGGGCCCAATCGGGTATTTCCTTTTGAGTCTCATAATGCTTTTTCCTGATCTCTGCCAGGATCTCATCCGACCTTGTCATTCTGGATTTTAAGATGTCCTTCACCGGCTTTAGGACTGGGTAATACTTTTTGTTTACAAAATGGACGCAGAAAGAAAAGAAGTTCTTGCAGTATTGGTAGGTTATGTCGCTGTCCAGCCCTGACTTGGCGGAATACCTCTGGAGTTGTGAGTTCAAGTACCAGAAGGGAGGTATGTAGACTTTGTTTTCCTCGAATAGGAAGGGTTCCCGTATCCCAAGTGTAGAAGGTATCACCTCTATATCAGACCTTTGGATATTCTTTAGGGCATACTTAAGGAGAATGGCCACAGCCATAAGGTTTGACGGCATGTTCATGTCCATGCTCCTCACCTCTATGCTCCCCACCCTGTTGATCCTAACGGGATTCCAGGCAAAATAAAGCTTGGAATAATTGTTTACCTCGTCAGTCGGGGCAGCAGACTTTGACATTATCCTCGCCCACTCGTCATATCTTTCATCAATCTCTTCCAAGAACTCCTCATAGGTCACTTTGTATTGTGGCAGGCCCCCAAATTGGGGGAGTTTTGTATAAAGACCGTCATATTGAAGCTCTTTCCCTCCCCTGTAGAGTAGCATCCTGCTGTCCTTTGCGAGGATTTTTCCGTTGACTATGGGGCTGGATTGAGTAAAGGTGGTTATAGCAGGATCCGTAGCTATGGCGAAATTGTAGGAGTTGAGCGTTCTTTGCTTTTCCTTCCTTTTCGGGTGCTCGACCATACTCATACCCTCCTCTGTGAATATGCCAGTGGGCAGGGAATAATGGAAATGAAAGCCAGCGCATCTCCCGGCAAGTTTCCATTTCCCCCTACCGAATATTTTTTCCTTTATCCCGTACCACCCCTCTTGCCTCATCAAGGGTTCATATTTGCCGGGGTAAGTGGCCAGCGGATACAACCCCAGATCCATACCCTCGGCTATGTCCATGACCTGTAGCATATCATCCAGGAATCTCACGGCAACATTGCGCACATATATCTGCGGCAGAACACCTATCTCAACGAACGAAGGTGCGCACTCCTTTTTCACATCTAAGCCGTCCTTCTCTTTCCCAGCCTTTTTTATTACCTTGTCCGCCTCATTGGACACGCGCCCCTCATTGTCGATCAAGAAGAACTCGACTTCAAAGCCGGTTTTTGCCCTCTCTTTCTTTACCTTTGTCTGCAGCCCATGGGTTTTGAGCTCTGCAATCATGCCCCCTTTTTCCTTTACCTTGCTGAAGATCGTCTTGAAAGCCATTCTGAACAGAACCCTAATTAGGACCTGAGAGTTAAAAAAATTATCTAACTAGCGCCCCGCCTCTAGTCAAGTCGATGATACTGGAAGGCGTGCCTAGTTTACATGGCCCCCCGTCTATTGCGAAATCCACTTTACCCAGGAACTCACCTTGGATCTCACTTATGGCCTTAGGGGCTTTGTCCCTACTGGGGTTTGCGGAAGTGGTGATGATGGGCTTTCCAAACTTGCGTAACAGATCCCTGGCCAACTCACAGTCCGGGACCCTCACCCCGACAGTCCCCAATCCTCCGGTTACAAATTTTGGTATCCCCCCCCTTTCGACTATCAGCGTGAATGGGCCAGGAAGCTTTTCTTCCATCACCTTTTCCATATTCGGATCAAGATCTATAAACTTCTTCACCTGCGCGAGATCTGAAAAGGCGATGGAAAAGGGTTTGTCAGGACTGTTGCCTTTTATCGCCCTGACCCTTTCCACAGCCTCGGCGTTTGTAGCGTCGCAGCCTATGCCATAGACGGTATCAGTAGGGTATATGAAGACCTCACCAGCCCTGACTCTGTCAACGACCTCCTTTGGGGCATCCTTTTTTAGATTGTAAACCTCAACCATTTTTGGAGTATATCTCTGAGAGTTCATCCGGGGACAAGGTCGATACCCTCCTGCCAGAGTATTTGCCACCGACCTCAAAATCCACGGCCTTCCGTATCAATTTGTTCCTTTGCTGGAAAATCCCGGTAATAAAGTCCAAGAACCCCTTTTCCACGGGCTCCTTAAATCTGGTTATCCTCACGATGGAGGAGGTTACCCTGGGCTGCGGCTTGAAGACGTTCCTCGGCAGTACGTCGAGCATCTCGACCTTGGCCTGGGATTGTATCGCCACAGCGAGAACCCCATATCGTTTATTGCCCGGCTTGGCGACTATTTTCTCGGCCACCTCCTTTTGCACCACCAGAACTGCAACTTCAAAGTCCTCTTGGATCAGTTTCAAAAGGATTTTTTTTGATATCGAATATGGGATATTGGAGACGAATTTGTTGAATTTGGGGAGGTCGATTTTCAATACATCGCCCTCTACGACCTGGACATTTGCGCCCGCGAATCTCTTTCTCAAAAATCTGCTTAAATCACCACCTTTCTCTACAGCTATAACCTTGGCCCTTTTGGAAAGTTCTACTGTTAGCGCCCCCTGTCCTGCACCAACCTCCAAGACGGTGTCCCCCCCCTCTAGCTTTGCATACCCGCAGATCTTCCTCAAAGCATCTTCATCCACCATGAAATGTTGGTCCAGCCGCGCACCCATTTTATCCCCATAATATCTAACCTATTCGGATAAAAATATGGCCGTACCATTCGACAGGCTTAAGGAGAAGACGACAAGAGAGAATCTTTGGCTCTACATACTGTCCATACTCGAAAAAAATGAGGCATACGGATATGAACTAAGGGGCGACATAGAAAGGAGATTCGGGTTCAAGCCGGGGAATGTTACTGCATATAGAGTCCTGTATTCCTTGAAGAGGGGCGGTTTTGTGGAGACTGTTGAAAGGGAAGTGGGGGGCAGGAAAAGAAAGTACTACGAGATAACCGAGAAAGGGAAGCAAGAATTACGATTGGGGAGGGATTTCCTCAAGACGACTCTTGCATCCTTATAGCTTGCGACTGATCCCGTACTTCCTCGAGATCTTGTCGGCCACTATCGATACTTTATGCACCAGCTTGTTTTTCCCTATGACATAGCTGCACTCGCCCTTGCTTATCTTCCCTAGGAGATCATCTACATCCTTAGCGTCAACCTTGGTGGTTATAGAGCCGATGCCGCTGATCGCATGTGCGTCACTGCCCCCCACCAAGGGTTTCCCCTTCTCCCTGGCTATCCTCCGGGCCTGGCTGTTCCCGACCAGGCAATGGCCGTTTATCTCGATCGCGTTGAAATCCAGTTTCCAGCATAGGTCCTTTACCCCATGTCTGAACTTGTCGTAGGGATGGGCTGCTATGGCAATCCCGCCGGCAGAGTGTATAAGCTCTATAGTTTCTTTAGCCGGCAGATCCCTTTCTACGATTTCCTTCACACCAAGGGCCACTATATGCCCGTCTGCCGAGCTTACCTCTGTAGCCGGTATCACCATGAAGTCATCTGACGAGTAACTAAGTGCCTCAAGCGCCCCCTTTATCTCATTGTGGTCGGATACAGCGATACCGTCCAACCCGATTCTTTTCGCCCTAGCGACTATATCCTTCACCTCCGACACAGAATCGAACTTAGAGTACTTTGAGTGTATGTGCAGGTCAAAAATCATGAAATCTATTTAAGAGGAGAGTTTAAAAGCTTTTATTTCATTAATGTGAACTCAGCATTTATGCTCCAAGCAGTTTCCAAGGATTGAGGCCTTGACGGATCCTTCGGGAGGGTGCACTCACAAACTAGACCGTCAGTATTACCGTCCCTTACGAGGTCCTCGCAGAATTGTCTCCTCTCCTTTGCGATACCCGTAGTGTAACCGCTTCCAGAGCAGAGCTTTGTGCACAATATATCGACCTTCGGCTTTCCTACTTCCCCTATACATCTTGCCAGCACTTCACTCCACTCTACATCGACCCTGGCTGTGGGAACATCACTAACCTTCTCCGTGTTTTCGATTCTGCTCCCCCCCTCGAATTCAACGACGGGTACAAAGCTTGTCTGCTCCTTTGCTTCTGCTATGACATTATTGTACATGCTCTTTAGTCTTTCACCTAAAACTCCATCGTTTATCTTGCTCCCATCATTGGTCCACGTATAAAAACTGCCACTCTTCTGGCTTTTTACCTTGAGTTCCAGGCCTGACAATAACTCCCTTATATTACTCTCCCAGATGCCCTTCTCGTATCCGCCACTTGAACATTTCAAGACATTGCCCCTGATGTCATCCGTTTTGACCGAGGGGCTCCTGCCCACGAAATTGAATGTAGCCTGGCTGCTGGCGCCAGGGTTGTATGATGGATCCCCATCAACCACACTGCCCTCAAAAACAGCGGCAATGGGCTTTGCCTCCCACTCATTGCAGACCTCTGCAGCATAGCTCAGCCTATCGATGTAATAACAGGCATATCCGAGAGGGCTCAGAATGTCTGTGAGGAATTCCTCTATATACCCCTTTGTCGTGGTGCTCCCGCTTTTGGCCTTGTGTGAGCCTTCAACCTTATAGTATGGAACATTCTCGTGTAGCCTCTTGCCTCCATCCATGCACTCCTTGTCACCGATTACAATGTATGTGAAATCCGGCATGCAGTTCCCTGAAATCCCGTTTTCGTCTCTGACACACGAGACCTCAAAGTCGCCAATGTCATAGTTGCCGTCCTCAGCTCTTACAGTGAAACTATCCAAGTACATGTCCCTGTAATTTCTGAGTTGTGCCTCCTGCATTGTCTTCTGAATCAACAATCTAGAGAATGTTTCAGCCTTCGCAACCCAATCCTTTACCAGTTCCCCCATACTATACGGTTCCTCACGTCTTGTGGCCCCCAAGGGCAAGAAGACCTTGTTTTGTACTGCGTCCACACGATACCACTTGCTTGATTTCCAATGCGCTGTAGGCGCATCTGGCAGGAAGTCGGAGCCGTAGTCCAGGCCGTCCCTGGCCTTTATGACCGAGAATTTTGCCATGTCAAAGAGCCCGATCAGGCGTATGTCTATCTGGTAATACTTCCCGAGTATCTCGACCTCTGTCCTACCCTCCGGGTCCCTTGACACGCACTCTACGGACTCTCCATAAGAATAGGCCTTGGCCTTTATGGTGCCATCGTTTTTTTCTGATTCGAAGACTGTGTGCAAGAACAAGGGGGCCACACTCGGGGAGGATTTGACGTCACAATAGTCTATCCCTGCGTACTCGCTATAAGCGTGGGCATAAAGAGAGGCGTCGGCCCCTATCCCGCTCTTCATCCCGCTCCCGTATTTTTTGGCCAGCCCGTCGGCTAGGTTTTCCTTCCAGTCACCCGTCGGGTTGACGTAATGTGGTTCCGTATCCGTTGCCTCCAAGAACTCAAGTGTCAGCTTTTCGAACTCCGACTGGAGCAGGGTGTTATAACTATCGGCCAGGATGGCCTGTGAAATGAAAATGAGGGTGCTTTGGGTGTTCTCGGCTCTGGACAGGTCGATCTGTGCAAGGCTCTCGTTATGGAAGAAGAAGGCCACGCTAGCGCTTATCAGGAATATCAGGGCTCCCATAAGGGGGGCTGATGCATAAAATCCTTTTTTTCCACGGGTGAGGGCCATCATAATACTTAGACCCAGTGGCGATAAAAATCAGCTTGAAGGCATAAATTCAGTGCCCCTCAGTTCGCCTGTTAGTCATCATCCCGAAGTCAGTGGTTGTTCGCGTCTTCACAGAGGCGGTATAATTTGAGGTTAATGAATTGAAAATGAGTGTCCAGGGTCTTGACTGCATTTATCCAGAGACTAATGCCTGCAGTTCTGAATAACAGCCTTGGCTTTCTTGTGTAGAATCCATCAGGGCGCAAGCGTTCTTAGCTTTTTCTGAGCTCTCCTTAAGGATTCCTTTTGCAACTTCCCGGAGACAGAAATTATAGATTGTATTGTCATTCCCTGCACCGCTTAGAGGGAGGCATAGACTCGAATCCTCGTATTCGATTGCAAGATTCCTTAAACAGGGTTCCATCTCTATTTTGCCCAGGTTCATGCACTCATTAAATCTGCTGTCTTTGGGATCGGATCTGCTGAGAATTAGGACCAAAGCCATTATGGCTACTAGAAGTCCAATCGTAAGAAATGAATAGCGCTTGTTCATAGCGTATACATCCCTCAAAGAAAGAAAAATAAATAGCGGGGGTGGGATGTTCCTGGGGTTGGCTTTCACCAAGACCCATTTTGAACCACACGACCTCCGGGTTTCCGAAAGTCTGACTCAAGAGTGCATTTCTCATGAGCCTAGACTCATATGAGCTTCGCCTGCACCAAAGAGTTTGTCTCCTTAAGCGCATCCGGCGAGCACTCCTGGCTGCTCAACCCCGCTATTATGAGCACTTAGTTAGAAATTCAACCTTTTAAAGCATTTTTTGGTTATCTTTAACCTGCAATGTCCCCCTTACACTCACTATTAAGCATTTTTTTCCCATAACGCTCTAATTACTTAGGTGGGCTAGACTGGGGGGTTAGGGGCCTCCTGTAACCTGAAGTCCTCTATACAGGGGTCGAATCTGAGGGGCGATTCGGTTTGATTGGGAGACGATGGGTTATCCTCTGCGTCGATCCCTCGTCCTCTGGGGTCGTATTTGGTTCGAATCTGGTCAGGTCCTGACGGAAGCAGCCATAAGGATTAAGTGCGCCGCTCAGCGGGTCGCGAGGGGGAGTATGTTAATTCACCTATCCTATTCATCCGTCTCCACCCGATGGCGCCCACCACTTGACTCTTTTCTTATATGAATTTCTAATTAACCGCTTTTTCGCGCCGAGGTACACTCGCTTGCGCATATATTGCGTGAACTCGCTCGTACCCTCGGCTACATTAGCTTAGTTTCATTCGCGCCGAGGTACACTCGCTTACGCATACCCTGCGTGGGCTTCGCTCGTACCCTCGGCTACATTAGCTTAGTTTCATTCGCGCCGAGGTGGCGGAATCCGGCTAACGCGCTAGACTTGAGATCTAGTGTCCTCCGGGACATTTGGGTTCAAATCCCAACCTCGGCGTCTACTTCTTCTACACCTGGGAGCCGAGGGCTACCGACGAAGTCGGTTCAACCTCGGCGTCTACTTCTTCTACACC
>JAFGQM010000032.1 GCA_016935655.1 Candidatus Altarchaeota archaeon
AGTACACGAAAAAGAATCCAAAAAAAGGTTAAAATGGCTTACAAGATCGCTGTGATCCCTGGTGACGGGATAGGGCCTGAGATTATAGCAGAGGGCAGGAAGGTATTGGACAAGGTGTCCGAGGTAGAGGGGTTTGAGATAAACTGGAACGAGTTCCCGCTTGGGGCGGACCATTATCTGGCGACCAAGGAATTAGTCAGCGAGGAGACGTTTAAGGAGCTTGAAAAATCCGACGTTATATACCTAGGCGCGCTTGGCGACCCCAGATGCGAGCCCGGTGTTCTAGAAAAGGGGATTTTACTGAATCTCCGATTCCACTTTGACCAGTTCGTAAACCTAAGGCCTATAAAACTGCTCGAGGGCGTGGAATGCCCCCTCAGGAACAAGAAGCCCAGCGACATAAACTTCACTGTCGTCAGGGAGAATACCGAGGACTTCTACGTTGGCATCGGGAACAGGGCAAGGATCGGTAAGAACAAACAGGAACTTGAGGTCATAAAGTCTTTGTATTCTGTGAAATTCGGGCTTGACATTGATGTGGACGGCTGTGAGATTGCATACCAGATAGGTGTCCTAAGCCAGAAGGGCTCTGAAAGGGTCATAAGATACGCCTTCGACTTGGCGAAGAAACAAGGTAAAAACAGAGTAACGGCAGTCGACAAGGCCAATGTCCTGAGCCACGTCTACAACTTCTGGAGGAGCATTGTAGAGAAGGTGGCCAAGGATTATCCGGGCATAGAGCACGAGTTCAATTTCGTCGATGCCATAACCATGTGGTTCGTGAAGCAGCCGGAGTGGTACCAGGTGGTCGTCACACCCAACATGTTCGGCGACATAATAACCGATTTGGGGGCTATGATACAGGGCGGCCTAGGGCTCGCCCCGGGGGGCAACATAAACCCCGACGGCATCAGCATGTTCGAGCCCATACACGGCTCTGCCCCGAAGTACAAGGGCATGAACAGGGCGAACCCCCTTGCTACCATATGGGCAGGGGCCATGATGCTGGAAGAGATAGGGGAAGAGGCGGCAGGCAGGCTTGTAGTCGAGGCAATAGAGGACATACTGAAGGAAGGCAAAGTCAAGACAAAGGACCTCGGCGGGACGGCCACATGCTCTGATATGGGCAATGCCGTGGCAAAAAAGATCGGGGACAGGGCATAGCGAGTTTTTTAAACAAGGCGTATGTATAATATAAATACGAAATGGCAGCAAAAGACGCCCAGTTAGATAACCTCAGAAAGGCCGTTAACATACAATTAGCGAAGGGTAAGAAGGAGGAAGAGGTCAGGGAGGCCCTGGGTAATATTGGGTATGGCGACGATATAATCAACAAAGTTTTTTCTGAAAGCGGGTATACGCCCCCGGAAAAAGAAACTGTACAATCTTCCATACCCCTGGACAAGTCGACCCTTAAGAGCACGGGGATTTTGGAGAGTCAGACAAAGAAGGACGATCTACTGTCTGAGATATTCAGAAAGGAGATAGAGAGGTCTGGCAAGGATTCCAGCGGGAAGAAAGCTAGCAGTAAGCCAATATCCGAAGAAAGGATTTCCCCGGAACCCGAGGAGATAGTGGTTGCGGAGGGGAGGTCATACAAGAAACTGCTCTTGAACGTCTTTGGCCTGATCCTTTTGGGAACGTTTTTGATAATCGTGGCCTCATACTTCCAGGACAAGGTCAACCTCGAAGAGATACTTGCCGGAGAAGATTTTTATTCCTTTGTCCCCCGGGACTCGTTTTTGGTCGCCAAGTTGGAACTCAGAACGGTTGTTTCCTCCGAGGAATTCCCAGAGTTCTTGACCGAGTCGCTGGGGGCGGGGGGGGTCGATACGGCTACTTTATCAAAAGGCATTGAGAAATCCTTCGGGCTGGACATAAACAAGATCACGTACATGGGCCTGGTCATGACGACACCGGAGACCTTCGTTTTGATAATAAGCGGCACTTTCGACCAGGATGATAGGAACAAGGTCCTAGCTACGATAAAAAAAACAGATTCAATGTTCAAATACTTCGGAGAGAACAGACACAAGGGCATAGGAATCCATAAAGTGGATTTTCTTTCAATGAAACTAAACCTGGCCTTTTTGAAGGACAATATCATCTTGTTGGGGGACAATGACGTTATAATCAACATAATAGACATAACTGACGGTTCTTACGAGAACATAAAATCCGATCCAGGCATCAAGAACCTCTTGAATGAGGCCAGGGGCACAATACTGGAGTTTATAATAAGGGGCGGTTCACAGAGCGAGCCGTACTCAAAAGAGCTCCTAGCCCTTCCCGGCTTGGATGGCTTGGATGTTACACCAGAACTCCTAGCCGCCTTCTACTCCTTGAACGAGAACAGGGTCATACTCCAATTCAAAGACGAAGCCACAGCCTCCTCCGCCGAAGAGAATATCCGAGAATCGATATCAAAGGCAAAGGAGGACTTCCAGGGCCTGCTCATGTATCTCAGCTCCTTGCCCGACTCCGGACCATTCCTCAACAACTACAGGAGTTATGTTTTGACTAACCTCAACAAATTCAATAGTCTTACAGTAGAAAGAAACGGAGCCTACGTCGGGGTCTTCTCGGGCGTGGAATTCTTTGAGGAACTAGGCAGCTTTGCTTGGTCCCTCGCGCATCTGGCCCCAGATGGCGGGCGGGTATGGCCGGGCTATTCAGGGTTTAAGGAAATCGCCCCGTCGGAGTGGGAGTGCAAGACCGAGGACATAGAGATGGTCCTTGTGAACAGGGGCAACGACACGGTGAAAGACCTTTTAGTCAATGGCAGGGGGTGTTCAACGAACGTCTTAGGCCCCGGGGAAAAGGCGCTGTGCAAGCTGCAGACCCCAAGCTGCGCTGAAGAGCCCTTGTTCTATGAGGAGAAACTGACTCTGGAATATGCCTCCTCCTCCGGAGGCATGACTGTTACAGGCTGGTTTTGGGGCCCCGCCGAATATTCGGCCGGAGGGCCGGTACAACCGGACCATAACAACTTTTGGATTTTCGATGTTCCCGTCCCCATTTGAATTCATGTTTTTAAATATAGAAACCTAATTAATGGCAGTAGATTTTAAACCGCTAGTTGTTGAAAAGATGCCAAAAACCATGGCCGCCTCTCCAGAAGAGGATGTGCAAAAAGGAATGTCCAAAAAGCCCGAGGCTGGAACCAAGACTGAAGGCAAGGGACCACTCGGCAACAGGAAAATCCTACTTGCCGTTGCGGTGGTGGTTATAGCATCGGCTGTAGTAGCCGCCGTATTGCTTTTGTCGCCGGCCCCGGAGACCCCCCGTGCAGACAATGGGGATTACACAACCAAGCCACCAACAGGAACGCAGACGATTTCCGTGGGGCAGCTGGTCACCAAGATGGGTGATGCAGCAGCGAGTATAGACACGGGCACACTGGATTTCTCAGCCTACATAGCGATAGACATGCAGGGAGGCTACTTGGATTCACTGGGCGGGGGCAAGATAACAATAGACATGACGGGAGACATAAAGTTCGATTATAAGAACAAGAGGGGGTTTGTCGACATGACCCTCGACTCTCCGTTCCTGGCGTTTTATGGCGGCAGTGAACAAAACGTGAAGATGTACATAATCGGCGATACACTATACCTGCTCATGCAAGATCCCGAGACTGGTGGGGACCAGTGGATCAGACAACAGACCAACGAGGACTTTTGGGCAGATGCCGAGATAACGGCAAAACTCGTAGAGCTCATGGGACTGGTCGAAGCCAAGGTTGTCGGCGAGGAGAACCTCATGGGGAAGAGGGTATATGTCGTCGAGATGAAGCCCGACGTAAGGGCGGCTTTGGAATATCTTTTGAAATCCCAGCTGACTGCATATCCTGATTACGAAGAATTGGAGGAACAGTTGGATGAGCAAATAGAGCTGATACAGCAATCAATAAAATCCGCATCCCTGAAGGTGTGGGTGGGGGTTGTAGACTCACTGTTATACAAGCTCGAAGGCGATGTGGCGATGGAAGTGGCTGATGAGACCGGCACAACCGGGGCGGAG
>JAFGQM010000033.1 GCA_016935655.1 Candidatus Altarchaeota archaeon
ACATAGGCGCTGACAGGGCGGTCCAAAAGAGATTCGGCTGCCGGATATGGATGGGTCACATAGAAGCGGATTTCTTTGAGGAGAATCCCCAAGAAGCCAGCGCATCAGAGTTCTTCGGCTTCGACAACAACCTACAGTTTCCCATCGCAAGGAGGCTGGAACATGAGGAACTCCTGGATTTTGGCGGGGTAGAGCTCCAGGTCCTTTTGACCCCTGGCCATACCCCCGGGAGCATATGCCTCTACAACGAAGAGGAGAAGATACTCATATCCGGAGATACAGTCTTTGCCCAGGGGTTCGGCAGGTATGACCTGGTCGGCGGCGACAGGGAGCAGCTCAAGAGGTCGCTTAAGGAGCTTTCAAAGCTTGAGATAAAGGAGCTTTACCCGGGCCACGGGCCCAGTGCGAGAGGTTTCAGGATATCCGACAACCTCAGAAGCGCGCTAACCTTCCTCTAGGACTATGTCGTCCCCTTCCTCGACTTCCTTAAACCTTTCCAGACCTGAGACCACCTTACCTATTATACTAACGGCGTTTACTGGTTGGCTCTTCCCGAAGAAGATGCAGAACGCGTTCCCGGGCGGCCAATAGCAGATGTCGCCCTCAGAAACCTTATCAGTCTGGTTTTCGTAAGGGAGTTTCAGAGGGATCTCAAAATATACCTCCTCTTTCCAGACCTCTGCCTCGCCGTCTATGGGCAGCTTCTCTGCGATCGCCTTTGCAGTCTTGCTAGTATCCAATTCGGCTTCTGCGGTGAAATCCTTGTGCATAATGAATATCTTCATTTCTATAAAACCTCGGTGACCCTATAACCCCTCAACCAATCCAAATCGTTCTTGTAGAAGGTCCTTAGATCGTCCAGGCCCATCTTCAGCATGACCGGCCTCTCTAGGCTCAGTCCCCACGCCAGGACCGGCGCCTCCACGCCAAGCAGGGGCTTCACGACCTCTGGCCTGAATATCCCGGAGCCCCCAAGCTCCACCCACTCCTTCTTCTCCTCGAAATACACCTCGGGCTCGCAGCTCATCTCGGTATATGGGAAATAGGACGGCCTGAACCTCACCTTCTTGAAACCCAGCTTAGTATAAAACTCCCTGAGATACCAAAGGAGGTTGGTGAAGTTCACATCCTCCCCGACCACTATGCCCTCCACTTGGTAGAACTCGGCCAGATGCTTGTAATCCAGTGTTTCATTCCTGAACACCCTCCCTATCGAGAAGACCTTGGCAGGGATCTTCACCTTGGTCAGGCTCCTGGCCGAGACTGCGGTCGTATGCGTCCTCAGGACGCACTGCTTGGCAAGACCGGCGTCCCACTCGTAGCCCCATCCCTTGGACACCATGCTCCCGCCGCTCTCGTGGGCCTCTTTTACGCCCTTGTGGTGCTCCGGCAGCTCCTCACACAAGTCCTCGATGTAGAACGTGTCCGCCAGGTCCCTTGCGGGATGGTCCTGCGGCTGGAACAGGGCGTCGAAGTTCCAGAACGAACTCTCGACGAAGTTGCCAGTAGCTTCAGTGAAGCCCATCTCCAGGAAGATCCTCCTTATCTTGTCTATGGCCACCCTCAGCGGATGCAACTTCGCAGTGTAAACCTCTTCAGCCTGGCTCACGTTGTACGGCCTGAACTCCCTGTCCTTCCAGGAACCGGATTTTATTATCTCGTGGTTCAGAGCCGACAACTTGTCTGATTCGTCCTTGACGAACTTCGACGGCGCTTTTAGTACCTTCTTGCCATCCTTTGTGACTTCGACATCAAACTTCCTAATCTCTTTTGAGACTAAGTTGTTCTTCCTGTCCTTCAAGAACTTGATGGCCTCCTCAAAACCTTCCAGCTCGCTCGCTAGCAGCCTGCCCTTCCTCAACAGGTCCAGCAGTTCCTCGTCCTTCCCCTTCTCAATAAGCGCCTTTTGCCCGCTTGGAGTCAGACTCAGGAGCCCCTTCTCTATGCTGGCCCAGTCCTTTTTCTTGAGCCACATAAGTGCTATTGGCACTTCATGGTCCTCAAGTTCGGCCCTTCTGGGGATCTCCCTTATCTCGACCGGCCCCCTCCTAAGGATCGTTATGGCCCTCCTTTCCGGCATTCCTACAGAAGCATATTTCTCGCCCTCTTGCCCTAGGGCCAGATACTCGTCTACGTTCTCTTCGATACTGATCAGCCCCTCTTTCTCTAGGTTGTGTATCAGCGAGTGTATCCCATTGCCTATCCCTAGTTTCTTCCCCGCATCATCCAGGCTCATGCCACTTGATAACAGTTCCAGGGCCTTTAGTTCAGTGTTCGAGATCTCCATATTGTTTAGAATTTTATGGAGCGTAGATAAAAAAGACCAGACCACCATTAAAAACCATATTAATGCCTTAAGTTATACCATTTCCGTATAACGAATCTCCTTATTACCTTGCTGTGTTTTTTGAAAGCAAACCGAAAGCTTTTTATATTTTTACTTAAAAATCTAAGAAAATTCAAATATCTTGCATGGGGCGTTGTTATACTATCTCAGTATAACATTTTTTTTAAAAAACCGCCCCTCTTGATACATATTCTACTATTTTTAAACTTGTTCTTTCTAACAAGATTCGCATTCTCTTTTAGCTATTCACTTGCTTCCTTACGGGTATCCAAAGCATTCAAGTTCTACAAATAATTTGGGGGACCAAAATGAGAAAAATTACTAAGAGTGCGGCTGAGAAATCAAGAAGATTCGAAAGCGCAGAATTAACAGAGACGGATGAGCAACTAATGAAATTGATTGACGGTCTTAAGACCTCGATCAAGGTGGTCGGTGTCGGGGGTGCTGGTTGTAACACAATCACAAGGCTCTCTGAGATCGGTATAGAGGGTGCAGAGACCATTACGATGAACACTGATGCTCAGGATCTTCTCTATTCGCTGGCCGACAAAAAGGTGCTCTTGGGCCCAGAGCTGACCGGAGGATTAGGAGCCGGTGCTGACCCAAGTGTTGGTGAAAACTGTGCAAAGGAAAGTCTGGACGAGATCGCTTCGGCCTTGCAGGGTAGTGATTTGGCTTTTATCACCTGCGGCCTTGGTGGTGGTACCGGTAGCGGTGCGGTGCCTGTGGTCGCTGAGGTGGCGAAAGACACTGGTTCGGTGACTGTGGCGGTTGTGACACTGCCCTTCGCTGTGGAGGGCAAGACAAGATGGCAGAACGCCGAGCAGGGTCTTGCGAAGCTCAGGAAGGTCGCAGACACTGTCGTAGTGATTCCAAACGACAAGCTGATGAGTCTGGTCCCTGACTTGCCGCTTAACGCGGCCTTCAAGGTGAGCGACGAGATTCTTGCTGATGCTTTGAAAGGGACTATAGAACTGGTGACAAAGCCGGGACTAGTGAATCTCGACTTCGCCGATCTGCGCGCGGTTCTTGCGAACGGCGGTAGCGCGGTCATAGGCCTTGGTGAGAGCACGTCCGAGACGTTCTCTGAGAACAGGGCTGTCGAGGCTGTTGAAGAGGCGCTGCAGAGTCCTCTGCTGGAAGTGGACGTAACGACTGCGGACAGGGCGCTCATCAACGTGATTGGTGGGCCTGACATGACATTGCAGGAAGCTGAAGCTGCTGTCGAGTATGTCTCGAACAAGATAAGTCCTGAATCCAACATAATCTGGGGTGCTCAGGTCGATGAGAACATCTCAAAGAACGTCGTGAAGGTCATGATAGTCCTTAGCGGCGTTCGCGGCATCCAGGACGTTACTTCCCTATCTCCTGCCTCGGCTCGCAAGGGGTCTGAGATAGACGTCGAGTACATCTAAGAGGGGTTTCCCCTCTCTTTTTTCTTTTTTATTCACAACCCTTCTAATTCAACCCGGTTTTTATTTTAGGAGCGTCAAACTTAGCATGAGTTCTGAGACATCTACCTTTGGTATTCTAAAGCGCCTTCCTAGCGAGTCTAACAGGATATTAAAGCTTTCAAGGAAGCCTACGAGGCTCGAATTCGAGGAGGTAGCTAAGATAACAGGCCTAGGTATAGCCCTTCTGGGCGCCATAGGATACTTCTTCATATTCCTAAAATCACTTTTACAAAGCTTATAAAATGGAAGAAGAAACAGAGACGGCACATTTCTATCTCTTGAGGACGACGACGACGCAGGAGGATGCCGTGGTCGATATGCTGTACCAGAAGGCCCTTTCAGAGGAGGGTGTGGACGTATACGGCATATTCCATCCCGGGACCATAAAGGGCTACGTTTTCATCGAGGCCCGGGACCTGGGGGATGCAGTGCAGCTAGTCCAGGGGATACCGCATACCAAGGGTTTCGTGCAGGGCGAGGTGGACTTTGACAAGGAGGTCAAGCCCCTGCTGCAGCCCAAATCAAGCGTGCTGGACGTGGACAAGGGCGACCTGGTGGAGCTCATCGCAGGCCCGTTCAAGGGCGAGCGCGCGAAAGTGATACGTGTCGACCAGGCCAAGGAGGAGGTAACCGTGGAGCTCATTGAGGCTACGGTGCCCATACCTGTCACAGCAAAAGGCA
>JAFGQM010000034.1 GCA_016935655.1 Candidatus Altarchaeota archaeon
CACGAATAGTCCCCCCGGTTTTGATAACCGGGAGGGTCATGGAGGGCGCAGGTTTCCTGCCCGCCGGCAAGAACGACATCTATAAGATAGAGGGGGAAAACATGTACCTTGTCGGCACATCCGAACAGGCCCTGGCCGGGTTGCACATGGACGAGATCCTTGAGAGAAGCCAGCTGCCTTTGCATTACACAGCCTTCTCCTCATGCTTCCGTACAGAGGCAGGCTCACACGGCAAGGACACGAAGGGCATCTTCAGGGTGCACCAGTTCGACAAGATAGAGATGTTTAAATTCACCGAACCGGAAAAATCCTGGGAGGAGCATGAGAGCCTTTTGAAGACCGCTGAGGGCATATACCAGGCTCTTGAGATACCTTATAGGGTTACTAACATTTGCAGCGGCGAGATGGGGGTGGTCGCCGCTAAGAAATATGACATCGAGGCATGGTTCCCGAGCATGAATATGTACAGGGAGGTGGTCTCCTGCTCTAACTGCACGGACTACCAGGCGCGCAGGCTGAACACGCGCTGCCGCGCTAATCCGGGGGATAAGCCACAGGTGGTCCACACTCTTAACTCAACTGCATGCGCCATTGGAAGGACTCTGGTGGCGATATTTGAGAACTACCAAAGGGAGGACGGCTCTATAGGCGTTCCTAAGATTCTACAAACGTACGCCGGTATCAAGGAGATCAGCTAAAGATGGCAAAGATAGACAAAAAGAAGGCAGTTAAGTCGACTAAGGCTATTGACAAATGGAAGTTGAAGAAGACCTTCGAGGTAATCGCCCCGGAAATATTCAACAAGGTGCCTGTGGGCCCGGTGGTGGTCAACGAGGGCAAGGATTTGATAGGACGGATCATAGAGACCACATTGAGCAAGCTCGTCAACTCCAACCAGCACCACATAAGGATAAAACTGATAGTGGAAAGCATCTCCGGTTTCCAGGCGTTCACGAAGGTCAAGTCAGTTGACGTATCGCGGACATACATGGGCTCCCATGTCTCCGAGGGCATAGACATAATAGACCTGATCTTCCCCGCGACAACGAAAGACAAGAGGAGATTCAAGATAAAAATCGCACTTTTCACAAGACGGAAGGTGCACGACAACCAGAAGAAGCAGCTGAGGAAACTCGCCTCCACAATAGTGAAGGACGGCTCTTCGAAGAACTCGGGGGACGAGTTCATACAGGAGGTAGTCTTCGGGAAAGTCGGCTCCCAGATATTCAACAGGGGCAAGAAGATCGTCCCTTTGAGTCGTGTGGAGGTAAGGAAACTAGAGCTCATAGGCTAGTCATGGAAAACGAAAAGATCCTTGTGATACTGGGAATAGTGTTCTTCGTCTTCATAGGCTTTTTTGTAATGCTATTGCTGGTCATGGGCGGTCTGGACATGGGCATGGCTGGCGAGAGGATAGCAGTCATTGACCTAAGGGGCTCCATCTCTGATTCTGGCGGGACCTTTTCCGATACAGTAAGCTCCGCGTCAATCAACGACCTCTTTGACAAGGTGGGCGAGGAGCCCAGTGTGAAGGGCGTCATACTGAACATAGACTCCGGTGGCGGGGGGGTGGTCGAGAGCAAGGACATAGCACGGGGCGTGAAGAAGCTGAGCGAAAAGAAGCCTGTCGTGTCATACATCAGGAGCGTGGGGGCTTCTGGCGCCTATTACATCGCGTCTGCATCTGACTTGATAATCGCAGACGAGGACTCCATAGTCGGCAGCATAGGGGTCATAAGCACTTATTTCGTCTACAAGGACTTGTTCCAGGAGAAACTCGGTATCAATGCCACTGTCATAAAGTCCGGCAGGTTCAAGGACATGGGCTCTCCATATCGCTCCATGACCGAGGAGGAGGAAGAGCGGTTGCAGGAGATCGTCGACAAGGTCCATCAGGAGTTCATTGATGAGATAAAGGCAAACAGGGGCCTTTCGACAGCTTCCCTCAGGCAAGTAGCCGAGGGCGGCATATACTTGGGCTCAGAGGCTCTCCAACTCGGGCTTGTCGATGAGCTGGGCGGGTTTGAGAACGCCTTCGAGAGGGTAAAACAACTCGCCAACGCCCCGCGGGCCGAGCTGTACTACATGAGCGACGAGGATGTTTTACCAGGTCTTCTTGACTTGTCCTATTCTGCGGGCAGGGGGGTGGGGGACTCGCTTAAGGAATCCCTGGATGCATCTCAATTTAATAAAGACAACTTGGAATACTAAGGAGCTTAAAATGGGAAGAGTAAAAACAAGGAACATAAAGAAGGTCGGCGAGGAGCTCGTCAGGCAGCATCCGGACGACTTCACCGAGGATTTCACCAACAACAAGGAAAGGGTGGATAAGTTTGCGATAGTCCAGAGCAAATCGCTGAGAAACAAGATAGCAGGCTACACAGTAGCTCTAAAGAGAAGGATAGTGGATTAATTCTTAAACCAAAATGTGGGTTCTTGCCGTAATACTGCATGCCCTTTACTATATCAGTCCTGCCTATGCTGCAAACGCTTTCGCCATGGTCTTCGGAGGGGGAAAGCCGATAGACTTTGGCAGGAACTTCAAAGACGGCAGGAGAATCCTCGGGGACGGGAAGACATGGAGGGGCCTTGCCTTTGGTTTGCTCTTCGGCTACCTCTTCGGCCTTCTGTGGTATCTCCTCTCACAGTCTGGCCCCCTGGACGCAGTCTATCTTGACGCCTTCGACTTCAGGATAACCGATCCGTTCTTTGGCCTCTATCTTGCGTCAGGCGCCTTGCTGGCCGATATGGCCAAGAGCTTCTTCAAGCGCAGGCTCGGTATAAAGAGGGGCCAGCCCCTTTGGGGTGTGGACCAGCTGGACCTGGTGGTCGGTGGCTTGGCCTTCGCCTATCTGTTCGCCCCCACGTTCATAATCTGGGAAGAGGCACTGTTTTTATTGATGATAACACCAGCCATGCACCTCTTCGGGAACTTCATCGGCTACAAGAGCAAGGTCAAGGACGTCTGGTGGTGAATCTACTTGTTCTCAATCGCCTTCTTGAAGGAGATCTTTATTATCCTGTCTCTGTACCCCTCCCTGAGATTCGTTAGTTCGTTGGTGAGCTTTTCTATCTCGTCGTTCACCCCGTCCAGACGCTCCCCGATGCCAGTCAGCTTCTCGCTGTACTTCAGCCTGAGCTGCTCCAACCGCTTCTTCTCCTCATCCCGCGCGTCCGGTATATATTGATAAGTGTCATAATTCTGCCTTGCCTGGTTTTGTTCCCCTATTAGCCTTCCTCGCAGCTCGTTCTGTCTTTGCAGTTTCTCCTCTAAGTGCCTTATCTTCAGCTCTTCTTCGATGAGCTCCTTCATCAGGTTGGCAGCTTCGTCAGTCAGCCATTTATTGTTGAAGTAGTAGGCCAGCTGGTTCTTTAGGTCACCGCCAACCAGGTTGATGGACGTCTGCTCGTCCCTCCTCTGCTTGATCTCTATCTTGTCGCTCTTCTTCCCCTCTATCTCCATCTCGAACCTGAAGAAATCTGGAGTCTCCTCCTTCGGCTTGGGGGACAACAGCTTTGTGTCATAACCCCGCGGGTGCTCTATCGCCACTGTCTTCTTGTGGTCCGATTTGTTATCTATATTATAAGTGGTCAAGAACTCGGTGAAGTACTTGAAGTAGAGGAACCCTTCTGCGCAGAGGACCTCTGCGACATTGTGGGTCTGGGTCCCAACGGTGTTCTCCACAGTCACGGCGGTGTCCAGTGCGAAGGAGAGTAGCATCTGCTCCTCCTTCTTCAAGGGGTTCAGCAGCGATTCCCCGACATAGGTGTCTGAATCGAAGACGACCATAGGCCCGCTCTGCCAGGCATTGTCAGAGGTGTTCTTTAGCTCCACTATCTGCATCGGGTTCTTCGGGTGAGTGTTCGCGTTGTAGACTGAGACCTTCCTAGTCGGCACCTTCGCAGAGAACAGCGGCAGCGATATCGACTTGCCCTTCGGGACGTCCACCTTGCCCTCTATCGAGTAGACTGTGGTCTCCTCGACCTCGCGCGCAGTCACCGAGATATCTCTCCCGCATTCTAGGCTTGCATCAGCCTTGCCCGGCAGCTGTGCCCTGACTCTGGCAGGAGCTGAACTAGCCAACTTGAACTTATCAGCGTACATCTCTCCTTTCTTCTCCGCCATCTCCTCCATATCAGCAGCTGGTTCATACTCCTCTCCAGTACTCCCCACTTCCTGTGCAGGCATATTGTCCCGCACCGTCTCCTGGTACTCAGCCGGCAGCAGGGTGTTCTCCTCCGCTATGGAAAGCGTAGGCCTATAAGCGTAGCGCGCAGAATACATGTCATACTGGAAGGATATTGGCCTGCCCGATGCGAGCGATAGCTTTGCGTCCTCCCAGTCCTGGTGGGTCCCGTTCTCCACTATGGCCCAGCAGGAGACGTCTCCTTTATCACCTTCCATGTTCAGCCTGTAGGAGACTTTCCACACGGGTATCTCAGTCATGAAGGATACCAGGGCCTTCTTCGGCGGCTTGCCCTGTGGGAACGTGAAATACAGCCTCTTGCTGCCCTTCCTGAAGCTCTTGTCCTTCTCCTCCAGGAACTCCTTGAGTGACTTCCTCCGTTCCGTATCCTGAATCGACAACGAGGTTATCTCTGTCACCGGGATGCTCTCTATCGTGTTGTCTGGCAGGGCGACGACCAATGTGTTCTCGCTAGAGCAGCACTCCTCTGCGAAGACGGTCTTGTGGTCTGTGCCTACCACAATTCCCTTCTTGTTCTTCCCCCTGTGCTTCACAAGGACCGGGGATCCTATCATCTGTTTTACGAGAGCCTGCAGAGAATCGTCTTCAGGGAGCTGGATCTCTATGTCCTCCAGTATCTTCTCAAGGGACTTCGCGGTGTCAAAGACGAAGAAGGGCATTTTCCCGTCCGGCGACATCACCTGCAATGTCTTCAGGACGTCGGCCATGTGCTCCTTTTTTACGTCTATATAGAAGGAGCTCTTGCCCACGTCAACTTCTCCCTCGAACATCCCAAGGCCGTTCTTGAACAGCGTTATCCTTTGTATATCCATCTTCATCACTTTATTTCCTTATAATAATTTTTGCGTCAAGAAAAACCCGTGATTCGGCAGTTTTTTAAATAACAAAGAAAGACAGGTGTGTCTAGTCGATTTGCAACCCCAGAACCAAATTTTTTACGACAAAAATTAAATATCTCTACATGGGCTCCGGGGAGTTTAAGGAACTCAAGGGCCTTGTCAGGGAATACCTCGACCAGGGCAGGACATTGGCGGAGGCCAGGTCGATCACCAGAGAAGACTTGGAGAGCCGGGGTAATCTCTTTCCTCAGTCCATTTTTATACACCAATTGTCTAAATTAAAGGCTTTTTCTAGCATAGGGTGCATTGCAGTCCTGTTGCTATGTTCAATCTACTTTGTATTTTGTAAAATGGGAAACGGCGAATTTTCCGGCAAGAAGCTGGAGGATGACGGGAAGAGGTTCCGGTGGTACGATGAGGCCTATATGAGAAGGCAGAAGAAGCTCAAGGCCAAGCATGACCCGCTTGAGGGCGCTTCCCAGGCCAAAGGCATCGTCCTTGAGAAGGTGGGGATAGAGGCCAAACAGCCTAACTCGGCCATCCGGAAATGCGTCAAGATCCAGCTCATAAAGAACGGCAAGCAGATCACCTGTTTCGCGCCGAGGAACCATGCAATCACATTCATCGACGAGCACGACGAGGTCCTGGTCGAGGGCATAGGCGGCAGGAAGGGAAGGTCATACGGCGACATACCGGGTGTAAGATACAAGGTCATACAGGTGAACGGCCAGCCACTGATCGAGCTCGTGAGGGGCAACATAGAGAAGGCCAGGAAGTAAGATGGAGACTGATTTCAAGCTTTTCGGGAAATGGGACTATGATGTGGAGATTGTAGATGTAGGCCTGAGACCCTATATGAACATCAACCCGATGTCAGTCCCGGATTCCCGGGGCAGGCATACGAAAAAACGATTTTGGAAGGCCGAAAAAGTATCCATAGTCGAGCGCATGATAAACAAGATCATGAGGTCCGGGCAGGGCTCGAAGAAGTTCGGCGGCAAGTACATAAGGGGCACTGGCGCAACAGGCAAGAAGAGCCTTGCGATGAAGATAGTCGAGGGGGCATTTGACATAGTGGCCCAAAAGACCAACGACAACCCCGTTCAAGTCCTGGTCGATGCGGTGCAGAACGCGGCCCCGCGGGAGGAGACCACGACCATCATCTACGGCGGTGTCCATTACCACCAGGCTGTTGACATAGCATCACAGAGGCGCATAGACCTTGCGCTTAAGAATATCGTGGTTGCAGCATATGCCAACTCATTCAACAGCAAGGGCTCAATCCAGGCTTCATTGGCAGAGGAGATAATAACCACCGCAAACAACGATCCCAAGTCCTACGCAATCAAGAAAAAAGAAGAGACAGAGAGGATAGCACTCTCATCAAGGTAAAAACTGAATCAAGATGGGTAGAAGAGAACAGATGGTGGAGAAGGTCGTGAAGCTGATGAACCAGAAGGATAGGATAAGGAATATGGGCATCGCCGCACACATCGACCACGGGAAGACCACCCTTAGCGACAATTTGCTTTCCGGTTGCGGTATCATCAGCGAGGAGCTCTCAGGGAAGCAGCTCTTCATGGACTATGACGAGCAGGAGCAGGCCAGGGGCATCACAATCAACGCCGCCAACGTCTCGATGGTCCACACCTATGACCAAAAGGACTATCTAGTCAACCTTATAGACACACCAGGGCACGTTGACTTCTCAGGTGATGTAACGAGGGCCATGAGGGCCGTTGACGGGGCCTTGATAGTAGTTTGCGCTGTAGAGGGCGTCATGCCCCAGACCAAGACGGTCATCGGCCAGGCGCTCAAGGAGAAAGTAAAGCCATTGCTTTTCATAAACAAGGTGGACCGGCTCATAAACGAGCTTAAGCTTACGCCCGAGTCAATGCAGGAGCGCTTCGTGAAGATCATCAACGAGGTGAACAAGCTCATAGGCCAGATGGCCCCGCCAGAGTTCAAGAAGGACTGGCTGGTGGACGTGAACAGCGGGAAGGTCGCTTTCGGCTCAGCCTACAACAACTGGGCGACATCCATCCCCTACATGAAGAGGACCGGAATCAGCTTCAAGGACATAATAGACTATTGCAACACAGAGAACCAAAAGGAGCTGGCCAAGAGGGCGAAGCTCCACGAGGTGATACTAGACATGGTCGTGAAACATCTTCCCAGCCCCCTGATAGCCCAGAGGTACAGGACCCCTAACATATGGAGGGGCGATATGGAAAGCGACGTGGGCAAGTCGATGGCTGCATGCGATGACAACGGCAAGCTGGTGATCATGATAACCAAGATCGTCATCGACCCCCAGGCAGGGGAGATCGCAGTGGGCAGGCTTTTCTCAGGGACCCTTAAACGGGGCGTGGAGGCCTACTCAGACGGTGCGAAGACGACCATGAGGGTCCAGCAGCTGGGAGTTTATATGGGCCCTGACCGCATAAACGTGGAGGAGATATCCGCTGGCAACATAGCCGCCATAAGCGGGTTGAAGAACACCTTCGCTGGGGATACCATAAGCATGGAGCCCATGATGCCGTTCGAGTCGATAAAGCATTTCTCGGAGCCTGTGGTTACCAAGGCCATAGAGCCCAAGAAGCCCGCAGACCTTCCGAAGCTGATAGAGGTCATGAAGCAGATGGCCAAGGCCGATCCGACCTTGGAGGTTACCATAGACGAGGAGACCGGCGAGTACCTGATCAGCGGCATGGGCGAGCTGCATCTGGAGATCGTGGAATATAGGATATCAAAGGAAAGGGGGGTCCCGATAAACAGCAGCAACCCAATCGTGGTCTTCAGGGAGACAGTGAGCAAAGAGGGTCCCGAGATACAGGGCAGGAGCCCCAATAAGCATAACGACTTCTTCATCCAGGTGGAGCCTCTTGAGGATGAGGTCTACAGGGCCTTGTATGAGGGCAAGTTCTCCGAGGGCAGGCGGAAGAACAGCAAGGACATCTGGCAGGACCTGGCCGCTCTGGGGATGGGGAAGGACGAAGCCAAGAGCATAAGGGACATCTACAAGGGGAACATCTTTGTCGATGCCACGAAGGGCGTGCAGCACCTGGACGAGGTCATAGAACTGGTCTTGGACGCCTTCGAGCAGGTCATGAAAAGAGGGCCTATCTCGCAGGAG
>JAFGQM010000035.1 GCA_016935655.1 Candidatus Altarchaeota archaeon
TCCTTCTCCAGCCTCATCCTCCTCAGGCGCGCCTCTACAAAGGCAGCGAGGGCTGCGGCCAGGAACAACAGGAGCACGCTGGGCGTGGGATCAGGGGTCATGGAAGCGACAGCTTTGGTGTAATAGATCCGGTACCAGCAGGGGTCTGTAGGACTAACGAGCGGAGCGTATGTCTGTATGTAAATCCCCTTTTCTCCCCCCTTGATCATGCGGTTATTGTTGTACTCCTTGGGACATGTGCTTCCATCATTCGGGTCGGGGATCTTTGTCAGATCATGGTAGAAATACAGCCTTGGGTCTTTGATGAATGCATATTCCTGTATCGCTCCGCAGTCCCTGTACCAAAGCCCGCTACCCGGGTCCTTCACAGGCACATCGTGCAGGCATATCGCATCTACGTTCACCACCTGTTGGTTTAAGGGTGTTTCTCCCCAAGTAAAAATAATGCTACCTTCATCATAGGCGTTTGCGTAAAGTGCCCAAGGGAGGATATAGGCTTTGCCGCTCGGCAACGGATCTGGCAGTGTGAAACTGCCGGTCGCAGTCTTTTTCTCTCCAGCGCCCATTGCGCCTATAGGAATGTCCACGAAGTCGTCTACCGTGACTGGGACATAACCGAGCTTGGGATCATAAGATGGAATGGTTACTTCGCCATCCAATCCCTGGTCAAAGGAGAACTTCATGTATGAATCCTCTGTTATCGCCGGGTGGGCATCTGGTACCTCGAAGTTACATACAAATTTGACCGTATCGCCGGGTAAGTAAACCTTTTTATCGGTGTAGAGAGCCTCTATATAAACAGCCTTTGTTAGCGGTGGTGAACCTCGGTATATACTGAAAGTGGCAGTCACAAAATGTAGGTTGGTAAATGCACCGCTATCGGCTGAGATGGCTACGGTATTTGAGAACATTGTACCACTTTCTGGATTGGCATTGACTACATCTTTGCTTAAGTAGAACCTTTTTTGTGTGGAGCTGTCGGGTCCAAGGCTAAAACTCGTATCTTGCCCCATACTGTCTGCAAACCACCAGTCTCCTGACTCTCCAGGGATTATTGACCCACCTTTGTATATTCGCGGGGTAGTCAATGTCAGAGTAACGTCCGCTTGCGTATTCCCCAAATTCTTGACCTCGAAAACCTCGTATGGATCATAGTCGATGGGCGTACTGTAGATTCTTCCCGTATCAGGTACACGATAAACTTTGCCGGGATAGTTGTTCAACCAGAGGGAATAATGCGGCTCAGTCCTCACAATATCTAGTTGTATGTTCTTGGTATCCAAAGGACCACTACTTCCAGGGCAATCGAATTTTATCACTATCTCAGCAGGCTCATCAGGTGCTCTACTATCGATTAATAAATCCAAGTTCGCGAACGTATGTGACATGCCTTTTTCCAGCTTCTTCACTCCGTCATTCCCTGACGTAGTGCCAAATGTGGGGTATAGAGTTGTTGCACTGTGGTCGGTTATAGCCGGCAATATGACTGAAGCCGTAACTGTCTTGTCAGTTATCGATGCATCACCAGTGTTCGTCACAGTTATGTCGAGATAGTATGTGCCTCCCGGCACGACCTCCTTGCTCCCGCTGGGGTATATCTCTACTACCGATCCACTCACCCTCTCCGTTATCCTAACATCCGTTATCTTACCTTCCAATGAAAACCCCTGCGCCTGCGCACAGCCCAGTAGGGCAAGTGACGTCAGAATCCACAAACAGATAATTTTTTTCATCTTCGCTCCTCGGACGCATATGGCGCCCCCCTCAGTGTAAGCATGTCAGCCATTATTAAACTTCCCTCTTCCGTTATGATGCCCTTTCCAAAGACTACATCGCCATCGTGGTAGATACCGAAAGGTGCGGGATACTTAACTAATATGGACTCTCCCTCCTTAATCTCCACAATAACGCAGTATGTGCCTTTGCCACAATTTTGGACACCGCCTACGATTATACCCTCAAATTCAATTTCGTTGTGGGTAGGCACTATGCCGTTGATGCCCGATGAACCGGGCGTTACCAAAGCTGGACCATCCCCTGGCTTCCCCTTCAGCGCATCACCTACCAATCCCGGGAACACCAAGCTGCCGAAGACCGCCAGCAACACCATTTCCACAATCAGTATCACCTTCCATTTTACCAAGTCTCCGAACTCGTCCCTCAGGGTCAGGGTCATAGCTGAACATGAATATTAATGTCGCGGCTATAAAAAATACGGGGAGACGGCCATTACCCCCAAAAAATCTCAGTATCCGCCCATGGAGGGCCCGAGCTTGTGGTAGCCACCCCTGAAAAGAACCAAAGGCCTCTTCAGCTCGTCATGGTAGAAGTTCAGCACCTGGCCGACGAAGATCGTGTGGTCCCCAGCCTTCACCTCGTTCACGACCTTGCACTCCAGGTTCGCGACGCAGCCCTTTATAAGGGGCGCCCTTATCTTCTCCCCCCCGAAGACCTCGAATTCCCCCATCTTGAGCTTTTCTTTGTCCTCGCCAGAGCAGCCCCCTGCGAAGCGCGAGAGGCCGACCTGCCCCTCAGCCAGCAGGTTCGCGCCGAACTCCTTGCTCTTCTTTACCATGTCGTGCGTGTATCTTTCGGGGGATATGTTCACCAATATCATGGTCGGGTAGTGGGAGACGGGCACGCACCATGTCGCAGGCATCACATTCTCCTTCCCGTCGTGGGAGGCGCTTATCAGCACTACGCATTCAGCAAACTGGCTTGTGGCCTTCACTAGGCTGTTGGATTTTTCCATCTGGGATTTCAGAGAAGAAAGCATAAAAAGTTTGCAGTCTTGCGTCAGGCCACTCCCCCCATCAGCATTTGGCCCAGCTGTTTTGGGGAATCTATCCGTATATACTCGTCCCCCTTTATGAAGTTCTCCATAATCAGGCCCCCTTCGTATCCCGATTCCACCTTGGTCGTGGTGTACCAGTACCAGACCGCTATGATGATTATTATGGCCACTATTATTATCAACAGGTACTCTAGGGCGGTTTGGCCTTTTTTGTCCATTTTTTGATAATGCCCTCAGATTCGGGTGTATATATTAATAGCCAGCATTTAAAAATAAGCATAATCATGGATACCAAGACCCCAAAGCCAAAAGTCAGGCCGCCTACACCGTTTGTCGCTAGGATAGCCATATTCATGCTGGCATTTTTCATATACCTGATAATCTTCGAGCCGCTCATACAGGACACGAGCCTGATGCAGCCCCTGCAGATGGCGGAGGCCAACATAGTCATGAACCTCCAGAGGCTTTTCGGGACCGATGTCTATGCGGCCAATTCCCTGCTCTATTACCCGAAGATAGGCCTGACACTATATGTCGGCCCCATCTGCACGGCGGTCCGAGAGATGGCCATACTGACCATGCTGATCATGTTCTTTCCTGGGGCCAGCAGGAGGGCCAGGGAGCTGGGAATCCTGATGTTTGTACCACTGATATTCTTTGAGAACATACTAAGGATCGCGATTTTGCATCCTCTGGCTGAAGCCTATGGGGTCGGGGGGATGTTCCAGATACACGACGTCTTTTGGGTCCATGGGCAGATACTGTTCCTGACAGGGCTCATACTCATCTGGTTCTACTTCTTCATCTTCAGGGACATACTGAAGAAGGAACAAAACATAAAGAAAAAGACGAAGAAAAAGGGTAAAACTTAAGCCTTCTTTTTCTTCTTGGTTGTTTTCTTCTTAGTCCCGCCAGCCTTTTTCTTGTGCTTCCCCTCCTTCTCCAGCCTCATCCTCCTCAGGCGGGCCTCTGTCAATCCGGTTAGAGAGGCGGCCAATAGAAGCAGGAGTACCACCGGTATGGGGTCCGGGGACATTGAGGTGACTGCAGGGGTGTAATAGAAAGTGAACTCCAAAGTGCCTGGTGGGCAGCCACTAGCCGGGTCTGAACAAAAACTTCCGCTTGCCAGAACACCTGTCCTGCCAGTAGCAGAGTCTCTTATGAGAATATAATCCCCATTCCCTCTTTTTTCAAGTCTCTCGAAGAGAAACAGCCTTGGGGTTACCTGAACGGCAAGGTCTTCCGTCAGCGTGCATATATGGCTGGCCAGGCTGTCGCCAGGCAGTACCTCGGGTGTGAGAGGAACACAGACAAATCCGATCCCCCAGTCACCTATCTCACGCTTTACCGTGTACCAGCCTGCCTGATATGCAGGAGTCGCACTGTCATCAGTCTTGAACCTGGCTAGGACCTCGAAGTTGATTATGTAAAGCAGATTCTCTGGGATGGATATGCTAGCCTCCACATTCCTTTCTTGACCGACTGGCACAGCGCCCACGGGATATACTGCAGTCAGTGGTTGTGCTGGCGCAGGTGTGGGTTGAGGCGGGTAAAATATTCCCCCCCCAGAGTCCTTTGCAATGAACTCCACAACACTCGTTTCTGGGTAGTCCCTAGTCCCCGAATTCTTGAAGTTGAAAACAACCTTCATGTTTTCTCCTCCGGCATAAATGCCTTTCTCAGTGAAGAAATCCAACTTCTCGAAACCCCAATTCAGGGGCGGGGAACAGATATTATAAAAATAGGGGTATACGGTCTTGTACAAGTAGTCCTCACCATCTTTTGTAAAGTAGATTTTTACATAGCCATAAACTTTCACCCCACCGTTGTCCGCCCTGAACAATCCTTTGTCAAAACCTATCGTTTTTGTTGCTTTGTCGTTGGCCGTTCCCTGTCTGTTCAGGGTTAAAGACACCTGGCTTACACCA
>JAFGQM010000036.1 GCA_016935655.1 Candidatus Altarchaeota archaeon
GAAGTCTTCGGAAGCCTTCAAGTAGAGTATGTTTATCCCACTCTTCATCTGTGACTGCCGCTTGCCTCTGCTCAACAATTGCTGTTACATTCTTTACGTATTTACCCTCTTTTAAAGCATCCTTGAGGCCATATCTATAAAGTACTGTTTTTGGATTTGAAGGCGTTGCAGTCATTTCAATTACTAACTTTGGTTTTAGGTCAGAAATTGCTTGTGCCCATGATCTCGTCGTGGTAGCATCTTGACCATAACGATGTCCCTCATCCAAAAACACCACTAAATCGGATAGATTCGCTAAGTAATCAACAAAACTTGGACCAAAAATTTCACTTTCTCGCCTTAATCTACGTTCAGCTTCGCTACCGCTCCTTGGTCTTATTTGGCCTGGTGTTAATATGAAAAGCGTAGGAGAATCAGCTATGAATTGTTGCTCAGGATGATAACCTTCGATATTGTCTACATGAACCACTTTAGGCAAAGGAAAACCAGAAAGCCCCTTAAAGATATACTTGGGATGTGACGAAACTGCTTCCGCCTTCATCTTTCGTAGTATTGTGCTACTTGGTGCAATGAAGACAAAATGTTTAGATTTGTGCTCAAGGAAGAGATATGCAGCAATAGCCCCCATCAATCTCGTTTTACCGACACCAGTGGCCAAAGCGAAAGTGAAGCGAGCATAATCATCTGGGAATTCTAAAGCCCCTGTTTGAAGCAATCTTTTGATTCTGGCTTGATCCAAAGTTCGTAAATCGACTGCTGAAACCTGTTCTGAAAATTTTCTCAATGAATCAGCTTGCGGTTCTCGCAATGTCATCTCATGTATAATCTGGTCAATCATCTTAATCCCGCTTTACATATTTTTTTATAAGATCGCTGTCTATTCTATTAACTTGGATATTGTTAGGTAACTGAAGACCTCGTCGTACGCCTTTAGCGGCGTATATAGTTAAAAATTGGCTATCTTTTAATTTTCTTTTTAATCCTTTCACCATCGCATCATCAACAAATTTTTCAGTTATGTGAGCATAATGTTCCCCATTTCGCCCATGCAAAAACTCATCACCAGTAAGCAAGAAGCCCTCAATGGCACAAACGGCTCTAGTTAGAGGACCATTTGTATATTTTGGATTCATAATTGTAAGTTTAGTTTCTGAGTCCTCTGTCAAAAGTGGAGCCCCAACCTCAAGGAATCTAAACCCGCCGCCATTTTTTCTAACTCTAGGCAAGTCGATTATACCCCACAGGTCTTCCCCATTAACTACACGCTTTAATCTCTCAAGTGCAAGAGTTACTTGATCGTCCTTAATCTCAACCATTATCCATCGACGATGCATTCTATGAGCAACGGCACCAGTTGTTCCACTACCCGCAAAGAAGTCTAAAACAATATCATTGTTGTCATCCGTTGTGTTAAGGTCTATTAATCTATGTAATAACTTCTCGGGTTTCTTACCTTTTTTCAATGTAACGCCGCCTTCCTTTGCAATGCCTTGCCAAGAGATGTCTGACCAGAAGTTTGTAAGAGGTTCAACTAACTGCGTTTCACCATTCTCAGAACTGGTTTTATTTGCTAAGAAGAGTATCCGTTGGCCATTACGGAAATACATATCATCATAGTCTTCTCTATGATGGCAAAAGATTGTGTCTCGATCGGCCAGGGACATATCAATAAATCTTCTTGCTTCAGCACCCACGCCGTTATAATCCGGTATTGCAAAACGAATAACATGATCAGCATGTTCTATTGCGAATTTTTCCATTCCTTTTTTAAAGACAGCTGGACCAAGTTCTTTACTGGCTCTTTTTGCATCTGGAAAATTAAGGGATTCAGCATAAATCTCGGTTAATGGTTTAAATTTCCATTCAGAGTAGGCAGAATCAATATTAGGTATGTATTGGTTATACGCTTTATCATATTTGTCACGCGCTACAAATAGTCGCTTGTACGTCCACTCCTTTTTGTCCTTAGCATATAGGTGTATGTACTCGGTTACATTGACAACACCAGGATTTATAGCCTTATGTCCAGTTGCAGCACTTCGTTTTACAGATATTGTAGTGATAAAATTATTGCGAGTGAACTTAGCGTCGAGTATTGCTTTTAGATAGGCCTGTTCGGTATCATCTATTTCTATTGCAATGGCACCAGAAGGATGTAGGAACTCATACGCAAGATCTATTCGTTCTTTAATCATTGACAACCAAATAGAATGCTCAAAGTTATCGTCATATGCTTCGAAATCTTGACCTGTGTTAAAAGGTGGATCAATGTATACAAATTTTATTTTGCCTGCGTAATATGGCAAAAGAGACTGTAATGCAAATAAGTTCTCGCCTCTTATTAACAAATTGCTTTTGTTGGGGTCAAATTGTTGGTTCTTCTCATCACCTAAGGTCTCAATTTCAATCAAAGGTCGAGGTAGAAGGGCTTTACTACCACAAAATTCCCATTTCTCAGTTTCAGGATTTTGGAGTACATGTTCGCCTTTATGTGGCCATATTAATTCGAGACGCTTAGTCATTGTAGCTATATCTATACAGAGTATCTCTTTCTACATTCAACCTCTAAAACCTTCCCAAACTCCTTAAACTCCCCCGCCTTCTCCGTATGCACCGGTATCACCGTCTCAGCCCCGATCTCCTCCACGATCCTCTTCAAGTCCAGCCCGTTCGCGTGCCCGGAGCAGTGCGCCTGCAGATAGGGATACAGCTTGAAATGCTTCAGCCACTCGTCGGCCTTGCGCGCATCGATCATCATCTCGTCGCTGAACGGCTCGGTCACGCTCCTTATGTAGGCGCTCCCCTTCTCAGGCCTTATATCGATCAGGTTCTTCAATTCAAAGAAGTCGCACCTGAATATGTACTCGCCCTGGTTCTTACCCACCTCCTCATAGGTCACGGAGTTCTTGTGGTCCAGGAACCCCCGCTCCCAGGACTCGTAGTCCTGGCATTTTATCTCGTCAGGGAACCTGTCGTCACAGAGCACGCCCCAGGTCTTTTTCGGCAGGTGGACCCTGATGTTCTTGTCATCGACCCGGGGGGCCTCCACCTTGCTCTCCTCCAGTAATTGCAATAGATATGCCTGTTTTGTGTTGATCACCAGGCTCCTGTCGCTCTCTTTGGCGATCTCCAGGAACGTGGCCATCCTATCTATATCTCTAACAGGGAAGTTCACGATTATAAGGCCTTTGGTCCTTTCGACGGTCTCCTTGCAGTCGTCCTTCACCTTCCCCTCGCTTTCTATCTTGTTCGAATCCACCCGCGTCCCCTCGATTATCAGGACCTTCGGCTTCACCTTGGCGGCTTTCTTCACGAAGTCCTCGGTGAACTGTCTTCCGTAGCCGTGAAATCTGAGGTCTCCAGTATAGACTATAGGTCCGCAGTCTGCGTAGATTATATACGCTGTAGCCCCCGGCAAGGAATGGTTCACAGGGACGGCCTCGACCTCCACATCCCCTACTTTAAACCTTTTAGAATCTATCTCATGAATCGGCCTCGGCACCGGTTCTATATGTCGTGAGTCCAGCTTCTTGAGCCCCCCCTTCTTGGCCTCGCCCAATTTGAAGGACTCCTTGAAATTCACGAGTTCGATGAAGCTCCCGCTCCCTGTTTGATCAAGAGCCTCCATCACGTCTTTCGAGGCAGAAGTGCAGTAGATGGGCATGTCCTTCCTAAGGAAATGCACATAGGCGCTATGGTCCATGTGCGCGTGGGAAAGAAGTACACCGTCTACGGTCCGTGGTCCGGTTTTCAGACTGCAGTGCTCCAAGTAGTCTTCCCTATAGATACCCTTCAAGTCAGGCAATAACCCGAACTCTTGTAAATCCAAAATGCCGTTGCACTTGCGCGGTTGTAAAAACTCGTCAAAGTATTTCCCGGCCACGCCGAAGCTCATGCCAAAGTCCAGGAAGAACCGGGTCTTGCCCTCTTCCACGAGGATCTTGTTCCCGCCTATTTCATTCACCCCGCCGTAGAAAGTAAGAGAGGTCATTTCAGGATCTCAAGTAGTTTAGTCCTCATGGCATCCGCCTGCTCGGAGGTCATCCTCCTGGCTATGGACTCCACCCTGCCCAAGAAGTTCTCCGCCTTGGATATCATCTCGCTAGAAAGGGTTTGGTTTGAGTGGCTGTCCACATAGTACTGCGAGTCTATCCTTTTATCCCTCGCCCACGTGGCGATGTCCCTGAGAGGTTTTTCCCCGAACAGCACCTCCAGAAGCACTATGGATACCGCATGGTTCTCGCACTTGACCCCTGTCTTCCGCAGGAGTGCCGTGAGGCTGTCGTATATCGCGTAGTAGGCCTCGGATATAGAGTTGTCATAGAGCCCGTTGCCGGCCAGTATCTCCGCTGACTTCAGACAGTCGCCGGATTTCCTCGTATAGGACTTGAAGACGTTCTCCGACGGTGCCACAACCTCCAGCTGGTGGGCCTTAGCCGCCTTCCTTAAAAGTTCCGAGTCTTTCATAGAATTCCTCAGCACCCCTGAATATCGCATGGTTGTTTATGATCTCCCTGACGAGCGGGCTGGTCAAGTCAAACTTGCCGGTCTTGACACTCGCTCCCTTTATTTCCCCATCCAGCCTTTCACAGTATATGTCTATATCGCTGCCCTTCTTGGCTGAAAATCCGGTATGGCTCCCGAAGAGTATGACCATGCCCCCACAGTCCTCTAGGGCTCTTTCCATGACCGGCGCTAGGTGTGGATACCTCCGCAGGCATTTGAGAGCCTTGTAATTCTCAGCAGCGAGGATGCAGGTCCTGGCCTCGATGGTCTGCCTCAGGCTGAACACCCGGTTCTTCCCCGATCTACGGGCGTCGAGTATGTTGTCCTCCACCAACCGGTCCACAGACCTTTTGACCGTCGAGGCAGGCGCGCCTACGGCCTTGGATAGCCCTCTAAGGTGGTTTCCGCCCTCGAGGAGTACAAGCACGACCTCAAAATCCAGACTGTTCTGTTTTTGGAACATATGTTCCATTTTTGAAATTAAAAGCTTAAAATCCTTTAGGTAGTCTCATCCACTCCGCCGTAGAAAGTGAGTGAGGTCATGTTGACATTTTGTTTACAATCGTATACATTTTGTTTACACTTGAGCCATGGACAACAGTAGGCCATTAAGCCGTATTGAGGTATCTTCGTCACGAATTTCATAGTTACTTATTAGGTAACTAAGGATAAAATGCATCACCGCTCTTTGTATCTCCCCCAAAGGTAGTCGAAGTAGCCCTCCCAGAACTCCTTCTCCTCTTCGTTCTTGTATTCGCATTTGAACTCCGCCCCGTGCTCGCGCGCATCTAGGTATTCCAGGCTTATGAATATGTAATGGTCGCTCAGCGTCCCGACAAAATACGCTGGTGGCATGATAGCCCCGTACTTTTCCTTATGCATCACAACAGCCTCCAAGACGTCGGAGACTATGTCGTAGAACTTGCCTTCGGCGCCGCACCTGTAGCACCTCACTTCCTTCTTGTAGGGGATGTAGTATTCCCCGCAGGGGCATTTCCATTCATAGTAGGAATGATAGGTCATCTCTCGATTAATCGCGAAAACCTTAAAAGGCCGGGGAAAGCACCAAACCACCCCCGGCCACTAAATGTATCCATCTGGTAATTTCGGAGTCATACCGGTGGGATGATGATATCGTCTCCCTTCTCCGGTTTCTTGTCGGGCTCCCAGATAGCCTTCAGCGCGGTTACATAGAACCCGTCTTCCTTCTGATCCCGCCTGACCGTCTTGCGCATCCGCCTCTCGAACTCGCTCCCCTTGATGATGTCCTTCTCTACCAGCATCCCGATCAGCACCTCCCATTGCTGGACGTAATAACGCTGGTTGGATTCGATCAGCCACTTGAGTTGATCATAGCTCCATGTTTGTTTCTTCGGCCACTCCGGGATAAAACGTGTAACATATCCCTCGATCACCGACCATCCTCTTTTCTTTGCCATTTTGTGTCAGCGCCCCTCCAAGGATTTTTCATGTATTATCGCCTCTCTATAGCCTACAAGCAACCCCAAAAGTGCTTGGTACTCGATGTACTGTTTCTCACCCTCATAGATCCTGTGCGAATAGATATAGTCTATTATCTCGTCCAGGACTCCCCTGAGGGCGGCATGCTCCATCTTCCTTTTCCTCGACTCTTTGATCATCTTCCGTGTTTCGGTCTTCATCTTTCGGTGCTATACTTAGTTGTTTCCCGTTTATCAATTTGGTAACGTTACTAACGTTACTAATTTTTAAACCCTGTAGTGTAACTTATCCATGATCACCGGACACAAGAAGGTCCATATAGTCCCGGTGGCCTTCGAGATAGACCGGGCCGTGAAGCCCGTCTTTAAGATAGGGGCCGACAAGGTCTACATACTCTCCAGTGCCGGTACGGAGTCCGACCCCTTTGCGAGGAAGGTGCAGAGGCAGCTCTCCAAGCCCGGGACCATCGAGGTCGTCATGCGCAACTACGCCCTTTACGACTATGACAGGATCATGAAGGGCATGGTCGAGATCGCGCGCGCGGAGAAGGGCAATGACATATTCATCAACCTCTCCAGCGGCGGGCATGATTCGGCCATAGCCGGCGCGCTGGTGGCCTCGATGTTCCATCTCACGCCCTACTACGCCATCCCGGAGGTATACAACATAAAGGACGGCAGCAACCCGGAGGGCAAGACAAGCGGACTGAAGGACCTCTTTGAAGTGCCCACGTACCCGGTCGAGAGCCCGAGGGACGACTGGGTGAGGGTCCTGGGTCTGATGGGTCCTGAGTGGGTCCGCCAGAGGGATCTGATCAAGCTCCTGGGGGAGAAGGGACTGATGGAGGACGTGTTTACCCAGGACGGGAAGACCATCTCTAAGAAGGGCTACATGCAGTTCCGCAGGCGCTACCTCGAGTCGCTGCTCGAAAGGGAGTGGATAGAGAAGGAGGGCAGGGGCAGGTCGTCAAGGGTCAGAGTCACTGAGCAGGGGAAGAAGATAGCGGGAATTTTCGGGTAGTGTAACTCGTTGGATACAATGTAGTGTAACCAGGTTTTTCTTTTTGGCAATTTAATTCTTCCGAGGTGTTCAAAATGTCTACAAAGAAGACTGTAGACAGAAAACCCTTTGAAGACTCCAGACAGCAAACCGAAGACTCTTTCCTCCGGGAGGCGGGATTTCACCTTTTTCCCGGGGAAAAAGGTGGTTTGCAGTCTGCAGTTCAGAGTCTTCCAACACGGGTTTTCAGTAGGCTTTTCCCCGGTGTTCAAAACAGAGTACCTTGATTTTATCACCCTCAATCCGGTAAATTATCCTAAAAGGATCTATCCTAATCCGCCTCTCGCCTTTGTGGTCGTATCTTAGGGGCTTCCCTTTGTCGGGCATATCAGCGAGTTTCTGGAACGTCTTGACTATTCTGAGTCGCAAGCCCTGGTCCTTTATCCTACGATAATCTTTCTTGAACTCGTCTGAGAACAGAATCTCCATCTTAGGACATCAGGAGATCGTCAATCTCCTTTGCAGACATCCTTGTGTCTGCCTTGGTGTACCTGCCATGCTCAAAATCATCTTCAGCCTTTCCTATCCTCTCTGCAAGATCCAAATCCACTAGTATGTCCTCCTTGGTGACATGCTTCAACACTATATCACTACCCTTGTTGATTACTAAGAACTGCGCTGATGGCTTTAGTTTAGCTAGTTTCCTTACATCTGCGGGGATTACAACCTGTCCGTTAGCAGACATC